>CAYNMI010000065.1:0-10359 GCA_964398095.1 uncultured Desulfobacca sp. | reverse complement strand
ACCCCTTCCACCCCCAGGTATTTCTGCACCAGGTTCAGGCGGTCCACGGGGAGATACAGCCGGTCGCCGTCCTGATATTCCAGTTCCAAAAAGTCGTTGACTTCATGGCCCACCGTGAGTTTGACCAGCCCCCGGTAGATGCCGACGCCGTGGTCCAGGTGGACCACGAAATCACCCTCCGTCAGGTCGGCCAGGGAGGTGAGGTCCTGGAGCGGGCGGGATTCCTTGCGGCGCCGGCCTTCCGGCCGGAACCCCAGGGCTTCATCCTCGGTGAGGACCACCAGGCCCTCCGAGAGCAGCCGAAAGCCCCCGGTCAGTTCCCCCACGGTGATTTCCACCCGGCCCCCGGGTTTCCAGGTGGGGGCCGGCGTGAACTCCACCTCCAGCCCTTCCTCCTGCAGCAGCCGGGCCAGGCGTTCGCCCCGATGCCGGTTCCGGGAAACCAGGATGACCTCATACCCGGAGTTGCGCCATTCTCCCAGGCGCTGGGCCAAGGCCGGGACCAGCCGGCCGGCCTCCTCGCCGGAACGGGCCAGTTCCGCGGCCAGGTGGTCGTTTTTCTCCACCTGCAGGGTGATATCGCTTTCCTGATCCGGGTGGCCCCAGGCCAGGAGGGGACAGAAAATCTGGGCGAAACCGCGGCGGTGCTCCTCCCAGGGGGTTTGATCCAGCCAGCCCCGGGGTTCCCCGGCCGCGGCTTCTTCTTGCTGTTTCAACTCCTGCCTGAGGATCAGCGGGTCCCATTCCACCACCACCGTGTCCGGCGGCAGCAGGTCCCACAGGGTCCGGGGAGCAGCGTAAAACTCCTCCAGGTGGCGTTCAATGCGGGGGAATTGTCGGCCATCGTGGACGTGATCCCAGAAGGCCGGGTTCTGCCGGCGGCTGCGCCGGGCCAGGGCCCGCTCCCGGACGGCCTCATCCAGAACCACCTCACTGGCGGGGAGTATCGCCAGGTCCTCCAGGGTCCCCTGGGATCGCTGGGTGGCCGGGTCGAAGAGGCGGATGGATTCCACCTCATCCCCCCAGAACTCCAGGCGCACCGGCAGGGGATAGAGCGGCGGGAACAGGTCGATGACCCCGCCCCGGACGCTGAACTCCCCCGGTTCCTCCACCACGGGGCGGCGCTCATAGCCGCCGTCCAGGAGTTGTTGCAGAAAAGGCGGCCGCTCCAGGGTTTCTTGCGTCACCACGTAGGCCAGGGGGTTGCGGATGCGGTCTTTCGGGGGCAGCTTCTGGCGCAGGGCCAGGGCCGGGGCCACGATGAGCCAGGGCTCCCGGGCAGTCAGGGCCACATAAGCCGCCCCCATCCGGGCGCAGCTCACGTCGGCCTCAAAGCTCAATTCCCGAAACGGCAAGATTTCGTGGGGTGGGAATATGAGCACCCGGGACTCCGGGCCCCGGGCCCGGACGGCCTCTTCCCCCAGGAAAAATGCCAGGTCCTTAAAAAATTGTTCATGAAAGTTGACATTGGGGGTGATGAGGAGTACCGGACGCTGGATTTGCTGGAACAGCCGAGCCAGGATATAAGCTCCGGCCCCCGGAGTGAGACCCTGGAGATACGCCTGCCGCGGTTCCCGGGAGAGGGCCGCGGCCAGGTGCTGCGCTCCCGCGCTGGAGGATAATTTGACTACCACTGGTTAATTTTATCCAGAAAGGGAAGAATTTTCAAGCAGTCCCTCAATCACCCGCCAGTTATAGATATCCGCCGCCCCCGGCCATGGGCCGGACCCTTCTGGTTGGTGCCGGGGCCGGATAGACCGGATCGCCCTCTCCCCTGGGAGGTTATTATCGATATGCTGCATATTGCAACGGTTAACAATATTTTTAGAAAGCTTTGGTTCATTTATTAAACATTCACCCACTGCTATCCTATTGAGAATATAACCGGCTGGCTGGAGAGCAGTTGGTTGGTGATTAAATGTCTGCACCTCTTGGCAAAAATTTTTTACCCGATCTCCGGATATCGTGCTTCCAGACCCCCCTCCAGGCGTGGCGAACCCTGCCGACAAAACCATATTTCCAGGAGGGTTGTTCTCCCCTAACGCTTAACTTATTGGTTTATCTAATTTAATTGCCTTAGGCGTATTTCTTTCACCCGGCGCCGCTCCCCTCATAATTATCCTGTGGCAACGCCGGGTTGGCAATGTAATTGCATAGCTTTTAAGGGAGTAATTGGGGGAAGATGACCCACCCAGGAATTGTAGCCCGGCTGGGATAGATCCACAGAGCCATTGAAGGATTTATCCCGGTATTCCTCACCCGCCTGAATAGTTGGAGGATAATGCCCAGAGCCCAAGTCCGCGCCATTGAGGGAGCCGGCGCGTTGACCATTGACCACGGAAACCCTCTCTCCTTGACAGAGGTCATAAGATGCTGATACTGACCCGCAAAATTGGTGAAAGCATCATTATCGCTGACAATATCCGCGTGGTGGTCTTGGAAATCCGCGGCCGCCAGATCCGGCTGGGCATTGAGGCGCCCCCGGATATTGTGGTTCTGAGGGAAGAGATCTCCCAACGGCTCACGAATGAAAACCTGCGGGCCGCCAACTTCAATTACCAGGAAGCGATTCAGGCGGTCCGGGCTCTGGAATTAATAATTGCCGATCACCCGGCCCTGCGGCCGCCCCGGCCTGAATCTCCGGCCATTACCGTCGAATCCAAGGCCTTGGGCCCGATTACGGTGCCCGAAGATCGGATCATCACCTTTCCGGCGGGACTGCCGGGTTTTCCCGACAACCGCCGTTATGCCTTGCTCAATGACCATTTGCAAGCCCCCTTTTATTGTCTCCAAAGCGTGGATAATCCCGAGGTGGCTTTCATGGTGGCCGACCCCGCGGTCCTGGTGCCGGATTATCATCCCAAGAACGGCGCCGCCACCTTACAGGAATTGCAGGCCCAAAGCCTCGAGGACTTGCAAGTCCTGGTGGCCCTGACCGTCCCCCCGGGCCGCCCCCGGGAAATGACCGCCAACCTGATGAGCCCCTTCCTGATTAACCCGGAGCAGAGATTGGGCAAACAGGTAGTCATCGAAAAACCCCATTATTCCCATCAGCATCCGGTCATATCATTGCGGCCGGGCTGCCAGTGCCAACCCCTGGATAATCAAGAAGTCTTGAGTGATGTCCGATGATATGCCACTCCGTGAACATTACCGGCGCCTTTACCTCTAAGCGACCTTAACCCATAATCCTCCTACCCCTCAAAGAAACCAGGCGGGCCGATTGGCCCGCCTGGTTTTTTAATTCCTGCCCCGGCAGATTCACATGGGTTTGGTTGCCATGGTGGACTCATCTCCCAGGTTCTTCCAGGGGGAAGGACCGGATTCGGGGGAGCCGGTGTCGTAGCCGAACAATTCCTTTACCAGGGCGTTGCCCTTCTTATAGAGCACCCGCAGGGGAATGTCCGCGGGGCAGTTTTCTTCGCACAGGCCGCAGTCGATGCAGCGTCCGGCCATGTGGATGGCCCGCACCAGTTGAAAGATGCTGTCCGGGGGCACCTTGCCGGTGCTCATCAGGTCCGGGTGCTCCAGGGCGCATTCCTTGCAAAAGCACATGGGACAAACATCCCGGCAGCCGTAACACTTGATGCAGCGGTTAAACGCTTCCAGCCACTCCTGAAACGCGGCCTGGCCCTCTAAGGCATCGATCCGGTCCACCCTCCTGCTCCGGGTCACCGGCTCACACTTCACCCCGGAGTCGATCACCGAGGGCCAGGGCCCGGGGCATTCGCAGTAATCCGCCTGGTTCTGGGTGCAGGCAACCCCCACCAATACCACTTTCTCCGGGTCCAGTTGCCCCCATTTGTAAAGCTCATTGAGGCCCCGTTCATCGCAGCCCCTGACCTGGATGGCGAAGGTGGCCTCCGGGTAGCCGGCGGCCAGTTGTTGCAGCAGTTTGTCCAGGGGGTAGCGGGCGGTGTCCGGGGCGACGATGGCCTGGTCCACTTCCTCCGGGCGTTCCGGGGTGAACAAATGGGGCAGCGGGTGGCCGTCCTTCATGATATATCCCAGATAGCCCGCCACTTTGCCCGATTGCAGCAGGTTCCGGACTTTTTCACGTAGCCTATCCATGCGCGCTTATCCTTACGTCGTAATCGGTGCTGCTCTTTACGCCGCCTGGGGGGCCTGCTTCAAGCGGGACGGGCCCATCTGCCTGATTTTTTCGGTAAAATCCCGCACCACCTGGGCGAATTTCGGACCTTCGGCCGCGGAGATCCATTCCAGGTGCAGGCGGCCGTCTTCGAAGCCGGTGAATTTCAGCAGGTCCTGGAGGAACCGCATGCGTTTGATGGTCATGAAATTGCCCCGCAGGTAATGGCAGTCGCCGATGTGGCAGCCGCCGATGAGCACCCCGTCGGCGCCTTTCTGGAAGGCCCGGAGCACGTGGTGCGGCGACACCGTCCCGGAGCACATCACCCGGATAACCCGGATATTGGGGGGATATTGCAGGCGACTGACGCCCGCCAGGTCAGCCCCGGCATAGGTGCACCAGTTACAGAAAAACCCAATGATTTTCGGTTCGAACTCTTTGGCGGCCATCCGGCGAATCCTCTAGCTTATGGGGCGGGGTTAGGCCCCCGCGGCTTCTCCCAAGGCGGCATCCAGGTCCTCCAGGGCCTCATCCACCTGGGCGTAGATCTGCTGGTGGCTGAACCCGAAGAGGGTGATGCACTCCGACGGGCAGTTGGCGGCGCAGGTGCCGCAGCCCTTGCACAGGGCCTGGTTAACCTGGCAGACGTCTTCCGGCTCCTGGTAATTGATGGCCCCGAAGGGACAGACCCCCACGCAGGCCTGGCAGCCGGAACAGGTCGCGGGGTCGACCTGGGCCACCACTCCGCCGGCCCGGATGGCATCCTGGGCCAGGACCACCGCGGCCCGGGCCGCGGCTGCCTTGGCCTGGGCGATGGCTTCATCCATGGGCTTGGGATAATGGGCCAGGCCGGCCACAAACACGCCGTCCGTGGCAAAATCCACGGGCCGGAGTTTCATGTGGGCCTCCAGGAAGAAGCCGTCGTTATTCAGGGGCACCTTGAACAACTTGGCCAGTTTTTCCTGGTCCTTGACGATGATGGCGCTGGCCAGGGTCAGCACGTCCGGGGTGATGATCAGGGGGATGCCGAGAATATTATCCTTTACCGTGACCTTGAGGCCGCCGTCCGCGGTCTGTTCCACCCGGGGCTTGTTCTCCAGGTCGAAGCGGATGAACATGACGCCCTGGGCCCGGGCCTCTTTGTAGAGGGTTTCCCGCAGGCCATAGGTGCGCAGGTCCCGATAGAGGATGTAGACGTCCATGTCGGGATTGAGGGCTTTGAGCCGGAGGGCGCTCTCCACGGAATGGGTGCAGCAGATGCGGCTGCAGTAGGGCCGCTCCGGTTCCCGGGAGCCCACGCACTGGATGAACACCGCGGACCTGGCCCCGGTCACCAGGGGGTTCTGTTCCCGTAGCGCCTGGTCCATTTCCAGGTTCAGGAGGACCCGGGGGTTTTCCTTATAGAGATATTCTTTGGGCTTGTAGGAATGGCCGCCGATGGCGATGACCGCGGCGCCGTGTTTCACCTCGGTCTGGCGGCCGTCGCTGGTGATCGTCGACGTGAAGTTGCCCACGAACCCCTGGACGTCGGTGACTGCCGCGTTGAGGTGGACCTCGATCCTGGGGTGGTCGGTCACCCGCTTTACTACCGCGTCCACATAGGGCTGGACCGCTTCGCCGTTCCAGGTGTGGTTCAGCTTGCGGGCGTGGCCCCCCAGAAAACCTTTTTTCTCCACCAGGGCCACCTGATAGCCCTGGCCGGCCAAACCGAGAGCGGCCTCCAGGCCGGCCACCCCGCCGCCGATAATGAGACCGGCCTTGGTGACCGGCAGATCAAATTCCTGGAGGGGCGGCTGCAAACTCACCGCGGCCACGGCCATCCGCACCTGGTCCTTGGCCCGCTGGGTGGCCTTTTCCGGCTCGTGCTGGTGCACCCAGGATCCCTGGTCCCGAATGTTGGCCATCTGGAAGAGGTACTTGTTGAGGCCCGCTTCCTTAATGGTCTCCTGGAAGGTGGGTTCGTGGGTGCGCGGCGTGCAGGAGGCCACCACCACGCGGTTGAGTTGGTGCTCCGCGATCCGTTCCTTGATGAGTTCCTGGGTGTCCTGGGAGCAGGCAAACAGGCTGTTCTCCACGAAGGCTACATGGGGGAGCGTCTTGGCGTAGTCCCGCACCCCCTCCACGTCAATGACGCTGGCGATATTGATGCCGCAACTGCAGACGAATACCCCGATGCGGGGTTCTGCCCGGGCCACATCCCGCTCGGGGAAGACCGGCTTTTTCTTGGCCAGGGAGAACCGGGCCGCGGACAGCAGCTCGCTGGCCGCCGAAGCCGCCGCAGAGGCCTCCATCACCGATTGGGGGATGTCTTTGGGGCCCTGGAAGGCGCCGCACACGAAGATTCCCGGCCGGCTGCTGGACACCGGGGTAAAGGACGAGGTGTCGGCAAATTGGCTGGCGTTCAGGTCGATGCCCAGGGTGCGGGCCAATGCCGTCGCGGCGGGGGCCACTTCCAGTCCCGTGGACAGCACCACCAGCTCGAAGGTCTCCACCTTCAAGGCGCCGTCTTCGCTCAAGTAGCGGATGCTGACATCATCGCTGCCCCGCACCGGATCGACGCTGTGCACCCGGGAGCGTACAAACCGCACCCCAAATTCCTCTTCCGCCCGCCGGTAGTACTTTTCGAACTCCTTACCGTGGGTACGCATATCCATGAAGAAGATGGTGGCCTCCAGGGGTGCTTTGCTATGCTCCTTGGCGATCACCGCCTCCTTGATGGCGTACATGCAGCACACCGCAGAGCAGTAACTGTGGTCGCAGTGATGCAGGTCCCGGGAGCCCACGCACTGGAGCCAGGCGATCCTGGTGGGTTCTTTGTGGTCCGAAGGCCGCACCATGTGGCCCTGGAAGGGCCCCGCCGCGGCCAGAATCCGCTCAAACTCCATGCCGGTGATGACGTTGGGGAAGGTGCTGTAATGATAGGCCTCATACAGGGTGGGATCATAGGGGGTGAAGCCGGGAGATAAAATCACCGCGCCCACCGCGATCTCCTTTTCCAGGTCTTCCTGGCTGAAATCCACCGCCCCGGTGGGACAGAACTTTTCACAGGCCTTGCACTTGCCGGCCTTTTTGAAATAGAGGCAGACGCTCTTGTCGATGGCATACTTGGGGGGCACCGCCTGGGCATAACTCAAATAGGCGGCCTTCCGTTTGGCCAATCCCAGGTTGAATTCGTCGCCTACTTTCTTCGGGCATTTCTCGGCACAGAGACCACAGGCAATGCACTTGGCCATATCGATATAGCGGGCCAGGTGGCGCACTTTGACTGAGAAATTGCCCGGTTCGCCGGTGATGCCGACGACCTGCGCCGGAGCCAAGACCTCGATGTTGATGTGCCGGCCGACCTCGACCAGCTTGGGCGAGATAATTCACATGGCACAGTCATTGGTGGGGAAGGTCTTGTCAAGCTGCGACATGACCCCGCCAATGGCCGGCTTCTCCTCCACCATGTGCACCAGGTATCCGGCATTGGCCAGATCCAAGGCGGCCTGCATCCCGGCGATGCCGCCGCCGACCACCATCACGGCGCCCACCGGATTATTGCCCTGCCCTTCAGCGCTCATAAGGTTTCACCTGTAATCTTCGCGGTTGTATTTACTCTTGAAATTACCTCAGGAACTTGCTTTTGGCGGATTTTTTCCCATAATAAACTTATGTGATTTATAGTACAAGCCGTCTGCCGCGGTCAAGAAAAATCACTCCCCCAAATAACTCCATGGTCTCCTTGATTTTCCCGGATCAACGCTTAAACTTAATTATATAAGTATTGCCCAAATTTAAAAAGCTGGGGGGACGAATAACCTGGGACCCAACCTGGCAGTCGTAATGACGGTCCTGTGGATGTTTTTGGTAACCAGGGCCGCGGCGCAATTTTTTCTGTGCCTCGCCAAGCAGGAACTCAAAGGAAAAGAGACCGTGGGTGCCGGCGTGGCCCAAGGTGAGCAAGGCGCCGGGTTGGACGCCTGCGGCATAGTCCGCATCTTGAGGGTCGAGGCAATCGCCCTTCCCCGAGTCCTCAGCCGCCGGTATTCAATTCCCGGGCCTTTGGCTTTCTGAAGCGGCGCCTGCCCCCGCCGCGCCCGGGGACCTGGAGGGCTGGTAAAAAATCTCGCCGGGCATTTTCCCATTTGTACTATTTTATTTGCCGTGGTTGTGATATAATAACAAAAATTAAGTAAATTACGTGGTGGTGGAGGAGGTCCCTCCCCTTCCGGGAGGAAAAGCCGCAACAAGAATTTTTTTCAGAGCCTATTAATATATTGACTTTCTCCAAAGTACGCATATATTATGGCCTGGAAAGGAGTTTGGTGGCTTTTTCTCATTTACTCCACTGGGGGGGGAGAAGCCGGGAATCAACTTTAGCTCAAAAGGAGGAAGGAGTATGCGGTCCAAAGTGGTTGTCGGGTTGCTGGTGGTGGTGGTGGCTGTGTTTTTCGTCTCAAGTTTCGCCCTGGCCCAACATAAGGGCGCCGCGAGGTTGCTTTGCGTGTCCAAAGCGTCGCTGAAGGGCAGTGAGACGGTGGCTTCATGCCTGGCCAAGGGTGAACGGTTTGCCGTAGTTGATGCTTATGGCATCGTACACATCCTGACCCCGGAAGAAGTGGCGTTGACCAAGGCCTTCAATCCTAAGGTCTTCGAGACCCGGGCTTTTGGAATGAAATACATCAATCAGGCTCCGCCGCTGCCGGAACTGCCGGTGCCCTCTTACGTTCCTGGCGGTTGATGCTCTTGTAGCCACTGTTTGTTAACCTAACTCATTATGGTGGAAAGCCCCCAAAGTTCGCTTTGGGGGCTTTCTCATTGTGACATTCGAGGCTTTTATGCTTGAGATCGACGACCTCTGGGTAAACATTGACGACAAGGAGGTGCTCAAGGGGGTCAACCTGCAGGTGCCCGTGGGGGAGACCCATATCCTGTTCGGCAAGAACGGCACCGGCAAATCCAGTCTCCTCATGACCATCATGGGGTTCGCCCGCTATCAGGTGAAGCAGGGCCGCATCAGCTTCCTGGGGCAGGATATCACCCACCTGCCCACCTATGAACGGGCCCGCCTGGGCCTGGGCCTCTCCTTCCAACGCCCCCCCACCATCCGGGGCGTCAAGACCGCGGACGTCTTGCGGGTCTGTTCCCGGGGCGCCATCGCCCCCGAGGTCCTGGCGGCGCTCTACGATTTCACCCCGTTTCTGGACCGGGAGGTTAATTACGGCTTTTCCGGGGGGGAGCTCAAACGCTCCGAACTCCTGCAACTGCTGGCCCAGAATCCCAAGATGGTGCTCCTGGACGAACCGGAGTCCGGCGTGGATCTGGAGAACCTCCAGGTGGTGGGGAAGATCATCGCCCACCTCCTCCAGAAGCAGCGCCGCCGCCAGCACCGGGAAAAATCCGGCCTGATCATTACCCACACCGGCTTCATCATGGATTACGTCGACGCCGACCGGGCCTACATCCTGGCCGAAGGCCGCATCTGGTGTCACGGCAATCCCCGGGAGCTGCTCCACGATATCAAGAATTTCGGTTACGAGGAATGCGCCAAATGTCGGAGATAAAACAGCGGGCTGAACAGAGTCGCCAGAAAAGGGCGGCCTTCGGGACTGATCTCAACCTGGAGGAGTTCTCCCGCCAGGGCGGCGCCTGGGAATACGACCCGGATTACCGCCAGTTTTCCCCCGAGGAACGGAGCCGCCTCCTCACCGCGGGCATAGAACTCACGGACGTAGATCATGCCGGCACCTTCCTCCAGGCCGACAAGACCATCGTCCACTGCCAGACCCGGCAGCCGGGCGTGGAAGTGCTGCCCATCACCGAAGCGGTGCGCCGCCACGATTGGGTCCGGAACCTCCTGTGGGGTCTGGTGGCGGTGGATGCGGACAAATACACCGCCCGGGCCGAACTGGAGCTGGACAACGGTTATTTCATCCGGGCCCTGCCCGGGGCCAGAATCGCCCAGCCGGTGGAGTCCTGCCTCTACCTGCGCACCGACCGCTTTGCCCAACACGTGCACAACCTGGTGGTGGTGGAAGAGGGGGCCTCGCTCCACATCATCACCGGCTGCGCCACCCACCCCGGGGTCCGCTCCGGGCTGCACATCGGCGTCTCGGAATTCTACGTCAAGAAAGGCGGAGAGCTCACCTTCACCATGATCCACAACTGGGGGGAGGACGTCCATGTGCGCCCCCGGACCGCGGTTCTGGTGGAGGAAGGGGGCCGTTACATTTCCAACTATATCCTCCTGCGGCCGGTGAAGACCGTGCAGATGTATCCCACCGTCA
>CAYNMI010000064.1:0-10550 GCA_964398095.1 uncultured Desulfobacca sp. | reverse complement strand
TTCTGGCCGCCGGTGGTGGGAACCCGGAAGGGCACCGGTGACCGGGCCCACTGGACGACGCGGTAGATCACGCCTTCCACGAAGATGAGCGCGGCCATGTAGGGCACCACCACCCCGAACAGGAGTTGCAGATTCCCTCTGGCTCCCACGTAGGCGATCACTATGAGTCCCAGGACCGCAGACAAGGCCACAAAGAAATGACGCTTAAAAAAATCCATGTACTGTCACCTCGTTTCGGTTAACCGTTCGCCGTCCATACCTGCTACGGGCTATCGTCGCCGATGCCGGCTTTGCGCATTAACCCGCTGATCTTTCTCTTCATCTCGTCGGCCCTGATTTCGTAGAGCTTCTCCCGGCGTTTGGTGTAGACCTCGAAGGCCAACAGGGCCAGGCCGTCGATGCGGGACTCCAGTTCCAGGACCTCCGCGCCCAGGTTTTCCTTCCAAATTTCCTCGGCCAACTCCTTGCGGATGATGCTCTTCAATAAAAAGATGAAGGCCAGGGCCAGGGAGGGCGAAAAATCCTGGAGGGCCCGGATGCGGATAATTTCATCCAGGAAATTCAGGAGCCGCTCCTTATCCATCTCCTGGATGAGAGCGTCGTATAAACCCTCCAGACCCTCGGAGGTCCGGTAACCCACCGGATTGTCGAAGTGGTCCTTTTCCTTCCGCAAAAAAATTGCCGTCTCGGGGGGATAGCTCTCATAAATGGTGGTGAGCCAGCGACCCAGGATGGCGGTTTTTTTCTGAGCTAAATAATCGTTTAATGGCATCAGTGGCTTTTGCGTCATCCAAAACCGGATTTGAGCTTTTGAATGTTAAAACATTCACAAAATTTGTGTCAAGGAAAAAATGACCGCCGACCCCCCCTGGACCTAACCTTCCTGTCCGGCCGCACTTCTCCGCCAGCCGGTTTTTTTCCGGGGATAGCCGGGCGCGGCAGGGCGGCCCGGCCGGATATGTGCCCGGAGACCGCGCCGACTCTCCAGAAGCCATGGCCAAATCTCCGGTCATACTAAATTGTGACCTCTGCGCAATGCCATCTGCTCATCCTGAGTGCAGCGAAGCGATCTCGTATTTACAAATAGTTATGAGATTCTTCGGTCGCTTTGCTCCCTCAGAATGACAGGTGCGGGGACTTTCGCAGAGGTCTCAAATTGCGGTCATACCAGAAATTTGCCTTCTGTAGGGGCGAGCCGGCGGCTCACCCCCTGGGTGGCACTTTCACAGTAAATCAACCAGGATTGAGGCAGGTCTCCGAAGCGGCTCAGGCCTCGGGTGAGGCCGGATCGCCGGGGGGGTCCTCTGCCGCGGGAGGAGCCGCGGGGGGGCTCTGGGCCGGCTCGCGGTCCGCCGCGGGCCGGGAAGGGGTGCGGTCCCGGAACACCAGGTAACTGAACCAGTAGACGTTGGCCAATAAAATTATGGTCAGGCCTATCAGGAAGTTGCGGCTCTCCATGCCGATGGCCTGGAGGATAAACCTGGCCGCCACCAGGCAGAGGAACAGCCGCAGGAAAAAACTGAAGGCGATGCGCATGGATTCATCCTACCCAATCCGCCGGGGAAAGGCAAGTCAGGTGACCGGCCCCTGCCTGCTGGCCCATTTTCCCTGGCTCCCAAGCTGAACTTTTGAACCTCGTTGGGGGTAAGATTCGGCTTCGCCCCCTGATTCACTCTCATGGCAAGATCTTTAATCTATTAATTTCCTCAGTAGTTTTGTTCGCAGCCGGCTCTACTGGACGACTAATAGCCCGCGCCAAAGACAGGGGTATATATGCCCCGGTCTCGACTTGGTACTGAGCAGGCAGAGCTGCTTAATTCTTCCTCAACCACTCCCTGCCGATAGGCCCGGGAGGCCCGAGCCGAACCGCCGGACGGCGCCGGGATGGGGACGGCGGCGACGCCATTGCCGAGGCGGTCAGCCCGGTGTGGCTGAGAGGCGCCAACCCCCCGGCCGATTGGCAATACGGTTTTATACGAGTCTTTATAACCCCCCCAAGGGGGCCCCGCACCATAAGTTGACCGGACTTTCAACGAAGCTCTCACCGGCTTTTAAGATCGCATCTTTTTTTAAACCCATCGCTGACCTGGTCCGATGTGAGTTGTTAATGGATAAGGTTTTTGCCTGCCAGCAATGGGTATATTTGCTTCCTAAAAGGGGTATATTCACTGATTGACGCTCCGCCCAGGCGGGTTTACTTTAATATCAGAAAAAGAAGTTATAAATGGTTCGGGGTCAGCCTGGGAATATTATTCAGCTAACCAATATTCCTTAATTTATTGAGGAGATGCGCCAGCACGAAGATCTTTTATTAGTTTCATAATACTGATTGAATAAGGACAGTAACAATCTGACTATCTAGAAATAATTACTCAGGTAATTAACGAAGATAACGGGCAGGATGATTTTCTGAGTACCAGAAAATAGACTCAAAAGAGTGAAAATACAGGCTTGCAAGGGCAGACGATCGAGAAGAGGAGACTGGGGCGATGGGTGCTAAGAGGTGGGCATTATGCGGATGCCGGGTTGTCGTGGCCGGGTTATTCATCTTGGCGATGATGATGCCGGCGGTTGGCTGCGGGGAGATCTCCCTGGCAAATTACCGGGCGTCTTTGCGAAGCAGCGGCGGGCCCAGTTTTTCCACGTATAATGGGCAATTCGAGCACAATCTGTTTAACGGCAGATCTCAAGCGCCGAAAGAAGCCTGGGAGGATGAATAGCCAAGATAAGTTTATCGCCGGGGTCGGCAGAGAACCAAGCCGCGCATCCTTAAACGTTTCAAAAAAAGGGATCTTTCGTAGGGAGAAACCTCCGGTAGCGTCAATCACCCTTAATGCCCTCCATCAAGGGACGCGGTAAATAGCCCGCAGCCCGTTGCAGCATTATCCCATCTCTGGACTGCAAACGTTATCATCAGCGCCCATACAAGATCATCAAGGCCCGTACCACTTATTTCCGTCAAGAGGTTCCGGCGGCGTTCCAGCCGCGGGACCGAAAAATAGGACGTGCAACCAGGAACAACGGCACGCCGATATTGCCGCATAAGTCAGGTCAAACCTGATTGCCCGGGCCGCGGCGCTAACCGTGGAGGCCATCTCCGTGCCGCCCCTGACCTGCGACTTGAGCCATGGCAGTTGCCAGGGTTAGCGGGGAGCGCCCCTGGCAGCGGTCATTTAGGCCCGGCGCCCGCCTTTTGCAATTCCTGAAAGCAACTCCAAAATCCTGACGAGTTCGGGGCGTCCACCCGCTGACAGAGATTTTTGCCGTGGGCCAGACCGACGTAATTTTGGTAGGCGGTCTCATTCCCGATGTAGAGGATGTTGTGCTGCTTATCCGGATAGGCGTGCAAGGCCGAGTTATCGGCCCTGAAGGTGGTGATTTCCCCGCTGGGCAGGGCGCTGAGCAGCGCCTCGCTTTCGGGGGTTTCCATATTCACCCTGTAGGGCTGGAATCCGGCCTTGCTGAGCATATATTCGGTAGTTACTTGGTCCTGGAGGGCCGCCTGCCTCTGGGCGCAACCAAAGAAAAAAATGGTAGAAAAAATTAAACAAATAGCCGCGGTAACCCTGACCTGCCTCCGGTTCGCCATCATGCCCTCCTTCTGTTGCAGATCTCCTGCGCCCTGGGCCTCCCGGCACCGGGGTCCGGCCTGCGGCACAGTCGCCGTTCTTGGCATATTTTGCGAGGATCGCCCCCTCTACGCCCCAGCCGTGCTTCTCCCGGTTCAGGACCTCCGGCTGATGCACGGGGGCGCTTTATCATAGACCAATGATCCTTATTGTCAAGCCGGGCCGGGGTCATGGATCTGGATCTCCCTGACCTCCTGGAACCGGCTTACCACGATGTACTTATCCACCTTGACCCGGAACAGGGCGCCGGCGGGTGCGGTCACGAATCCTGCCAAATTGGGGTGCTTTTCCAGGTAGAGCTTTAAAAACTGCTGTCGTTCCACCCCCTGCAATTCCCAGGCGGCGCCCAGGGCGGTCAAGGCCGCGGCCTCAGCAAAGTCCGCAACCTCGTTCCTCCGATTGTCCACCAGGACCGCCACCCGGGAATCGGCCATCAGGTTGGCATACTTGCGGGTGGCCCGGCTGGTGGCAAAAAGGAGATTTTTGAGGTCCGGGGTGGCCGCGATGGCGATGAGATTGCTGTAGGGCTGGCCCTGGCTCTGGGTGGACAGCACCGCCAGCTTCTGGGATTGCAGCAGGTTCCTGATCACCGCCAGGGTTTCCGGGGGGTCCGGCATCGGGTCCTCTCCTCCCGCCAGGGGCTCATACCAAATTCAGATTCAGATGAGCCTCTTGCAAAAGTCATTTCAAAACCAAAGATTTTTCCACTTTACTGGGAAAATTCTTGGTGGCACAGGCTTTCCAGCCTGTGCCAACGCAGGCTGAAGCCTGCGGCTACATTTTGCAAGATGCTCAGATGAAACAAATTTTCGGCTGATATAATGAATTCCTAAAATTATCTTACCGAAAACCGACAACCGAAAACGGTATGCATCAGGCCTGGCCTGATTCCTGCCGGGTCCTGGCCAGGTACGCCTCCACCCTGAACTTGGCCCGGCAGCCGTTGTAACTCATATACCTGATCTTCCCGAACACCGGGCGCTCGAACCAGGCCCGGTCGTGGACCCCGCCGAGGCTCCAGGCGATGCCGGCGTAGCCGTTGGGGTCCCGGCCATCCAACTCGTACTTGTCATTGAGATAAATGGCCAGGGCCTGGGCCTCCTCCGGGGAGGCGGTCCACTCCAGGATTTTTTTGGCCCAGTACATGCGCAGATAGCCGGGCATTTTGCCCCGCCGCACCATCTGCCGCTGGGCCGCGTTCCACAGCTCATCATGGGTCCGGCCCGACTCCAGCGCCGCCGGCGGGTAGAGGTGCGGCCGCGCATCCCCGCGGTGCTCGTTCAGGGTCTTCCGGGCCCAGGCCGGAAAGCCGGCAAAGGTGTCATAGTGAGGCTGGTAAAAGCAAAAATTATCCGCCAGTTCCCGGCGCACGATGAGTTCTTCCAGGAAGGCTTCCCGGGAGGCGTCATGTCCCTGGCGGCTTTCCACCTCCAGGGCCACCCGTTGCGCCGCGAGGTGCCCGAAATGGAGGTACGGCGACAGGTTCGACTGCCCGTCCCGGGTGGGGTCGTTGCGCCTCTCCCCGTAAAAGGGGAGCCGGTGTTCCAGGAAATCAGCCAGCCCGGCCCGGGCCTGGCGCTCTCCCGGCTTGATCCAGGTCACTTCCGGCACGGTAACATCTATGGACAGAGTGGCGGGGAGGTTCTCCCAGGGGATTACCGGTCCGGGCTCCGGCCAGGCCACCGGATGCCGGATAAGTTCCGGGAAGTCTTCCAGGAACTCCGGCAGCAGCCGTTTCAGCTTGGGCCTCAGGGTGTAGGCGCCGTATTCCAGCTTGGGGGAGGCCACCCAAACGGGCACGATATTGTGGGCATCCACCTCCGCCAGGGAAACCCCGAGGCGCTCCGCTACCGCGTCCTTCCAGCCCCGCACCAACCGCAGGGGCGAGAAATCGCCCACCACCGCCCCAATCCGGTAATTCTTTACAAAACGGGGCAGTTCCTGAACCGGCTCTCCCGGCAAGAGAAAAAACGGGATGTTCAGCGCGGCCAGGTCCCGGGCGACCGCCTGCAAGCCCCGGAGCATGAAACCGTACTGGCGGAGGGTGGCTCCGAGAAAGGCCGGGGCCAGGCAGAACCCCACCCCCAGGGGCTGCCCCCGACTGAGGGCCAGTTCCTGGGCATAGAGCAGGGCCCAGTTGTCCCGGACCCGCTGGTCCCGGCTCATCCAGTAGACCACCGGCCCCTCGCCGGCAACGGCCTGGTTCAAGAGACGGACCCGCTTACGGTTGACCACGAACGCCCCTGTTGCCTCCCCCCGCGCTTGATCTCCAAGTAACGATATTTTACGTGGCCAGGCCCCACAAAGCCAAAGAATATTCCTTAGAAGATTTCCCATACCTTGCCGCTGCCTGATAACAACCGGCAATGCTTATGGATTTTGCAGGAGGCGCCGTTAACATTTACGAATCAAAGGAAGTTCTGCTAAGATGGTTACCAGACATTTCAAAATCTCTTTTCAGGACATCCCTAACGGCATGAAGGCTCTCAACCTCTTAAAAATACGAAATTCTTGCTACGCTCAGAATGAGTCGCCGGGGGTAATCGGGGTTTGGCCATGGCTTGTCAGGATGATTTTTGAAAAAAGTGCAATTCGCGAGGAAATTTTGCTTCAGGAATTCCTGAGAAGGGCCGATAACCTTGCATAAGAAGCCGGCAGCAACGGCTCCTCCGGGGGCCAGGGCCCTGGCCCTGGAGGTCCTGAGCGCAGCAGCCCGCCAGGGGCGGTGGGTGGAAGAGGTTTTGGCGGCCACCCTCAAGCGTCATCCCGGTCTGCCCCGGCCGGAACGGGCCTTGGTGCTGGAGCTGGTCCAGGGGGTGAAGCGTTGGGAAGTGCGCCTGGATTATGTTTTGGCCCAGGTCTCCCATATGCCGCTTGCCAAGCTCCACCCCCTGGTATTGCAGCTTCTGCGCCTGGGGGCGTTTCAGGTCCTGATGCTGGATCGGGTGCCGGCCCGGGCGGCGCTCAATGAGGCCGGGAACCTGGCCAAGGCCAGGGGCCTGCCCCGGAGTCACGTAGGCTTTATCAACGCGGTGCTGCGGCGGCTGGCCGGGGGGGAAGCGCCGCCGCTGCCGGACCCTGAGGCCGACCGGGTGCTGGGCCTGAGCGTGAGGCACGCCCACCCGGCCTGGCTGGTGCAGCGCTGGCTGGGGCGCTACGGGCCGGAGGCCACCGCGGCCCGGTTGGCCGCCAACAATCAGATTCCGCCCCTTACGGTGCGGGTCAATACCCTGAAGACCGATCCGGTGAGCCTCAGGGCCCGGTTGGCCGGGGAAGGGGTGGAAGCCAGACCTTGCCGGTTTGCCCCGGCGGGCCTGATATTTGAGACGGTTAAGACCGCGCCCACGGACTTGCCGTCGTATCGGGAGGGCCTCTGGCTCTTCCAGGATGAAGGGGCGCAATTGGTTTCTTACCTGCTCCCTTTAGGGGCGGGGGGGCGGATAGGGGAAATCGGCGCCGGGAGAGGGGGCAAGACCACCCACCTGGCCGAGGCCATGGGCAATGCCGGCCTGCTGGCTGCGGTGGACAGCCACCGGGGCCGCCTGCAGGAGCTCAGGCTGACTATGCGGCGCTGGGGAGTGACGGTGGTCCACCCCCTTCGGGCTGACGCGGCCCAGGCGCTCCCCCTGAAAGGCGCCGCCCTGGATGCCGTGGTCCTGGACGTGCCGTGTTCGGGGTTGGGGATTATCCGGCGCCACCCGGAGATCAAGGGCCGCCTCCGGGAAAGTGACCTGGCCACCTTTCCGCCGCGGCAGGCGGCCATGTTGGAGGAGGCCGCCCGGGTCTTACGCCCGGGAGGGCATCTGCTGTATATCACCTGCACCACTGAACCGGAGGAGAATGAGGCGCAGATGGGAGCTTTTTTGGAGCGCCACCCGGAATTTCACCTGGCCACCGCCCCGGGGCGGCTGCCGCCACCGGCCCGGGAGCTGATCCACCCCCCGGGCTGGTTCCGGACGGCTCCAGAGGAGCATAATCTGGACGTTTTTTTTGCCGCGCTGCTGGCCAAAGACTGAGAACGGTGGGCGAGGTGCTGGAGATATGAAGTTTAATTAATCAGGATATTTTTTTGATTCGATTTTCAGTATTCCATTTATTAAAAATACTTTTATAATGTTCGCAATTCTTTCCGACCACCCAGGAAGGTGTGGTCGCCGGGAATGCCAGACGCATAAGTATCTTAATTCAAGGAAGGATTTTAAGATGCTAATCCTCATCGACTCAGGCTGCGGGCGGCACCACCCCCGACAACTGACGCTGAAGGGCACGGCGGCCGCAATGGTGGGCCGCATGGTCGTTAACCTACCCCCCAACCTGGAAGGCTACACCTACATCTGCGAGTACGGTCACACTCACTGTCTCAAGCTCAAGCCCCGGGAAGAGAACCTGGGATCGAGCCCCTCAGGGGTCGAGTACGCGGGCAGCAGGGTCACCACCCACTAACCCGGATCAAGGGGGGGACAGGCCCAGGTCAGTCAGCCCGGTGGGGCGGGGTGGGCAATGCCTGCTTGCTGCCGAGGGGCGATTATATCAAGTCATCACCAAACAGAGAGCGCAGGTGTGGCGCCTGTGAAGGCGCGGGCGACGCGTCCAGGACCGAAGAAATTGATCTTCATCGACAATGAGAATCTTTGGCAAGGGCGAACCGAGGGCTCGCCCCTACGGTTGGACTTTTACGGTAAACGTCCAGGAAATCACCAAGGTCTCACCCCCAAAAATACCCCCTGCCCCAGGCGTGTCCGGCGAGGTTTTGCAAAAATTTTGGGAACAGCGCCTCATGGGCCTTGGATCCACCCATACATCATGAAAAGTTATTATGTAGGACAGATGTCCAGCCATAGGGTGGGTCTTAGGCGCCCATCATGGCGGCCACAGGCCACCCCATAATAACTGTTGGGGCTGCCCTCAGGGTTCGGCCACGAGGCGGGATTTATGGTGCGCAGTGCGCACCCTACACCAGCACAGGCTGGAAAGCCTGTGCCACCGATGCTAAACAGCTTTTCAAGGCAGTTCCTCATGGGCATGCAGCCCACCCTTAAATTATGAAAAGTCTTAGGGCGGGCGTCCTCGCCCGCCAATCTCGTCTGGTGCGTGGCGGCCACCCGGCATTAACTCTGAACCTTGAACCTTGAACCTTGAACCTTGAACTTTTCGGAACAGAGCCTGCCGACAAAAATAGTTCTTTGAGCGCAACTCGGTATTACCCTTTCTATCCGGCTCGCCTGGTGGTATATTTTCTCCATTAATCCACGGAAGTTATGGGGAGAGCCATGGCAGTGCGGTTGGAAATCGGCTGGCATCCGGACCTGACGGACGCGGAGGGGGAGGGGGTCAGGCGCCAGGCCCGGGAATACTGCGGCCTTAATCTTAAGGCCGTTCGGGTGCTCCGGGTCCTGATGCTGGATGTGGATTTGCCGCGGGAAACCCTGGAGGCCATCCGCACCGACATCTTCACCCACCCCACCACCCAGGTTTCCAGTTTTGCGCCCCTGGCCCAGGATTTCCACCGGGCCATTTGGGTGGGCTTCAAGCCCGGGGTGCGGGATACGGCCGGGGCCGTGGCCCTGGAAGCCATGGCGGCCTATCTGGGGCAGCCGCTGCCCGCCGGGGCCGCGGTGTACACCTCCAAGCTCTTCCTGCTGACCGGGGACCACCTCACCGAGGCCCACGCGGCCCAGATCGCCCGGGAACTCCTGGCCAACGACATGATCCAGGAATTCCGGATATTCTCGCATAAGACTTGGGACCCCGGCATCGGGGTGGGGATTATCCTGCCCCGGGTGGAGTTGGCCCACGCTCCGGCGGTGGAGGCTATGGAAATCGGGTCGCCGGCGGCCCTGAAGGAGTTGAGCAACCGGCGCCACCTGGCCCTGAGGGAGGCGGACCTGCCGGTGATCCTGGATTATTTTCAGCGCCCGGAAGTTAAGGCCCGGCGGGCCGCGGTGGGGCTGGCGGCGCCCACGGACGTGGAGCTGGAATACCTGGCCCAGGCCCGGAGCGACCACTGTAATCACAACACCTTCCGGGGGCGGTTTTCTTACCGGGATTTGATAAGCGGCGAGACCTTCAGCCTGGATAATCCCTTCAAGGTCTGCATCCAGGCCCCCACGCTGGAGATGGCCCGGCACCGGGACTGGGTGGTGTCGGTGCTGTGGGACAACGCCGGGGTGGGGCGGTTCGACGACGAGTTTTCCTATGTGATCAAGGGCGAGACGCATAATTCCCCTTCCAACCTGGAGGCCTACGGCGGCTCCCTCACGGGCATCGTGGGGGTTTACCGGGACCCATTGGGCACCGGCAAGGGGGCCCGCCTCATCGGCGGATTATATGGGTTTTGCGTGGGCCCCCGGGACTATCCGGGGCCGCTCAAACCCCGGCTGCACCCCCGGCGGCTGTTGGATGGGGTCGTGGCCGGGGTCAAGGACGGCGGCAACAAGAGCGGGGTGCCCACCGTGGGCGGCGTCCTCTACTTTGATCCCGCCTATCTGGGCAAATGCCTGGTGTTCGTGGGCGCGGTGGGGCTGCTGCCCAAGGAGATCCAGGGGGAGCCGGCGGCCCAAAAGGCGGCCCGCCCCGGGGACCTGATCATTACCTGCGGCGGCCGGGTGGGCAAAGACGGGATTCACGGGGTGACCGCGTCCTCGGAGGTTTCGTCTCCGGGCACCCCGGCGGGCCACGTGCAGATCGGCGACCCCTACACCCAAAAGAATATGCACGATTTTCTTTTGGAGGCCCGGGACCTGGGCCTCATTACCTTTATCACCGACTGCGGCGGCGGCGGGTTGTCGTCGGCGGTGGGGGAATCGGCCCGAGTAGCCGGCGGGGTCGAGGTCCGGCTGGAGGCGGTGCCCCTGAAATATCAGGGTCTGGACCCCTGGGAAATCTGGGTGTCCGAATCCCAGGAGCGCATGGTGGTGGCCG
>CAYNMI010000063.1:0-10744 GCA_964398095.1 uncultured Desulfobacca sp. | reverse complement strand
AAGCAGCGCCTCAAGGTTGGACTGCCGGGATTCACCTGCCATTACCATCCTCCTTGCGGATTACCTTGACCGATAGGGATAAATTTTGAAACCATTGCAAAACCAGTTTTGTTGTCACCCTGAGACTCAGCGAAGGGTCTAGGTATTTGCAAAGACTAGATTCTTCGCTGCGCTCAGAATGACAAATTACGAGGTTTTTAGGTTTTGCAATGGCTTGTAGGATTGCATCCCGGGTTTGCCTTTAAAATTTTCCTGTCTTTACTCCCTCCCCCTTGATGGGGGAGGGTTGGGGTGGGGGTGGTAAAATTATCGATAATATAGCAAAATAGTATCCCCCTCTCCCCGGCCCCCTCCCACCAGGGGAGGGGGAGCTTAAGGGTCTTGAAGACAGGGTGAGTTTTTTCGGGACCATACCCTAGGCCATCAGCTCCTTCAAGCGCCGCACGTTTTCCGCCAGGGGCCGGTCGTTGAAGATGCCGGAGCCGGACACCAACACGTCCGCCCCCGCGGCCACGATCTCGCCGATGGTGTCCACCTGCACCCCGCCGTCCACCTGGATGAGCACGTCCAACTCCTGCTCGTCGATCATCTGCCGCAGCCGCCGGATCTTGGGGAGGACCCCGGAGATGAACTTCTGCCCGGAAAACCCCGGGTTCACCGTCATCAACAGCACCATGTCCACCTCTTTGAGGACGTATTCCAGGCAGTCCAGCGGCGTGGCGGGGTTCAGGGTCACCGTGGCCCTGGCCCCGGCTTCCTTGATCTGTTGGATGAGCCGTTCCAGATGCACCGTGGCCTCCGCGTGAATGCCCAGCCAATCGGCCCCGGCCGCCACAAAGTCCTCCACGTACCGCTCAGGATTGCTGATCATCAGGTGAACGTCCAGGGGGAGAGCGGTGGCCCGGCGCAGGGCCTGGGTCACCCCGGGGCCGATGGTGATATTGGGGACGAAATGCCCGTCCATGACGTCCACGTGAATCCAATCGACGCCGGCCTGCTCCGCCTCCCGCACGTGCTCCGCCAGGCGGCCGAAATCCGCTGATAAGATCGAGGCCGAAAGCTTTCTCATGGGCGCTCCCGTTTTCCTAGTTTGCCAATTATGGGTAGGCTTCCAGGTCAACTTAATCCTTGTTGCGGGGAAAAATCAAGGCGGGAATGACGCCGAAAGAAGATTTTTGTCCTTAAAAACCATTTCTCCGGGGTAACCGGCGATGCCAGGGCGGCGGCGTCCCCGTCTCCGCCGGGCCGGCGCCTTGACCCCGGGGATCAAGCCCGGTGCAAGGTGGCCAGGCGCGGCCAGCGCCGGGCTTGCGGGGCGGCCGCCACCAAGGACGGCTCGTCCAGAATTTTTTCGGCGCAGACGATGGCCACCGGGTCCGGGATCTCCGGGTGCCACATAGTGGTGACGCTCCGGGCATACACCTTGAAGCCGCACCGGGCATACATGCGCTCCGGGTTGCGCAGGGAGCACGAAAAAAATTGGGCGTAATACCGGCTGATCCCGGCGCGGCGCAGCCGGTCTTCGTAAAGGGTCCACAGGCGCCGGGCCAGGCCGCCCCAGCGTAACCATTTTTCCAGGTTCATGTGCAGGTGGGCCGCGTCTTCCGGATGGTGGGGCTGTTCCATTAACCCTTTGGTCAGCATCCAACGCACAAACAGTTCACTCCGGGGATGGTCCTGGTATTTGCCGGTGAGCAGCCGGGTCAGCATCTTGCAGGCGGTCTGGAAGCCGCTGACCATCAAGGTGCGGCCAAAATGCGGGTTGACCGAGCCCAGGAGATAGCCCACCACCCGGCCGTCACTTTCCGCCACCAGGGCCCACTCCGGCTCATGGTCCAGGTAGGGATTGGTGATCAGGTCGGCAAATAACTCCCGGTCCCGGTAGATGGGATCAATGGGCTTTCCCAGGAAGCCGGTCTCGCAACAGAGCCACCGGACCACCTCCCGGTCCCTGGCCTGGTATGGGCGAATCCGGATGCGCCGCGGTGGCTGCGACCGGTCCACCTGGACCGACCATTCCTCCAAGACCACATCCTGTTCCATGAACTCCTGCTTTGCCGACGCCGTGTTCATAACTCACTCCGGATTACGGTACTCAAAATCCTTGCTCAGATTGTCCCCCCCGCATGCTTACCGCATCCCGCGACTTTTCCAAGTCTTGCGGTTCAAGAGATCGTGGGCCGCCCTCCCGGTTTTGTACAGGAAGATGGGGCCCCCGACGATCAGCAGCCAATAAAAGGTAAAGAAGCGCCAGACCAACAGGCTGAAACCCAGGGATTCCCCGCTCAGGTAAGGGCTCAGAAAGGCGGCGTAGCCTGCCCCCACCGTGCCGGCGCCCCCGGGCGTCATAAAGAGTTGGCCCCCCAGGTTCAACAGGCCCTGGACCAAAAACAGGTAAGAAAACGGCACCGCCCGGGATACCAGGTGGATGACAAAAATCAGCACCAAATAGCGGGGCAGCCAGAACCCCACCGTGACCCCCAAAAGCTCCAGGCGCCAGGCCCACGACTTGTTCTCCACCAGACGCAACGACCGGAAAAACTGCACCGTGGCCCGGCCCAGGCGATAGCGGTATTTGGCCAGCCGGGGCACTTTCCCCATCTGCCGCGCCAGGAAATGCCAGGCGGCGCGGTAGTGGCGCGCCAGGCCCCACAACCCCAGGGCGCCGCCCCCCACCACAACCATGACCTCGGCCACCAGGTGCAGGGTATTATGCTTGGCGCCCGCTTCGCATAACTGCAAGACCGCGGCCAGGGGCATCAGGGTGGCAAAAAAGGCCAGATCGGTCACCACGATGATGCCCACCAGGCCGATGGCCTCCGCCACCCCCCCTCCCAGATTATGGAACAGGAAGGTATAGGTGGCCGGCAGACCCACCGATCCCGGCGTGGTAACCCCGGCAAATTCCGCGGACATGGACACCAGCACCGCGTTGCCGAAACCTAACTCCCGCCCGCTGGCCCGCATGACCATTTGGGTCCGCAGGGCATTGAACACCCAACTCACCGTCACCAGGAGTGTCAGTAAGGTGATCGCCCCCCAGGACAGACGATCCAACAGCTTGAACTGGCTCACCCCCCCCAGGAGCAGAGGGATGGCCAGGCTCAAACTGATACTGGCGATCAGCAGCCAGAGCCAGGATTTTTTCCAGATCATCGGCTTGGCCTCATGCGATGCGGGTTCTCCCATCCGGGGCGCCCGAAACCCGGGGCAGTCCGCCTGGTAATCGCACCTTGCCAGTTTCATCTCCGCCGCTCACCTCAAAGGGGAACCCGCGTCAGTTGCCCCCTCCCTGGCTTGCCTTCCTGCCTGTCATGAAAAAGTCCCAAATTCATATTGCACCACTTCACGGCGCACTTCTTTGAACATGCGGTAGACCTCCAATGCCAGGAACTTCCACACCAGCCGCGCCCGGCCTTCTTTACGGAACCGCCGCACCGAAAAGGTGACCCGGGGCTGCCAGAGATAGCGGAATTTACCCTGACGGGCGGCTCTGACCACGTAGTCATGATCCTCCGTTAAAAAAAGCTGCTCATTGAAACCGCCGATCCGCTCGTGCAGGCCTTTCCGGACGATGATGTAGAACCCGGAGGCATGGGGACTGACCCTCTGCATGGCGTAATGGTAAAGGTTGCTGACCAACACCAGCAAGTTATCCAGCAGCCGGTTGCTGTCCGGGGTGATGAAACCCGAGGCCACCGCCAGCCGGGAGCGCCGCACCCGGTCCAGCAGGTCCTGAAGAAACGTCGGGTCCACGGTCACATCGGCATCCAGGAAGAGCAGATAGTCTCCCCGGGCCCACCGGGCCCCGGCATTGCGGCCCTGGGCGGGGCGGCCGCCGGGGACCACCCGGCAACCGTGCCGGATGGCCACCTGCCGGGTATCGTCCGAGGAAGCCGCATCCGCGATGATGATCTCATAGTCGGGGTAAGTCTGCTGCTGGAGGGCGTGGAGCAGGCGCGGCAGATACTTTTCCTCATTGATGGTGGGTATCACCACGGAAAGCATCGGTAAGACCACCTCATTGCCTAGGATACTGATATATTTAAGATAAGCAGCAATGAGAGAATTGCAAGGCTAAGGCGGCGAGACTTTTCCCGGGAAGGTCGTGGTTGTGCCCTGAGCGCCGGCCAAACATTAATGGCTGGTAATCCGGCCAGCCCCGAAAAGGCAATTCCTTTGTAGGGGCGAGCCGGTGGCTCGCCCTTGCCTCCGGGCTTTAACGCTAAAACGGTTCGCCGGTCAACCGGACCGCAGCCTCCAGGTCGATCAGCCACACCAGTTCGCCGCTTTGCGGCTGGATGAGCTGGGCCGGCAGGCGTCCCGGATCCCGGGGACCGTGCAGCACCTCCCGGAGAACCGCCGCCTTCCCGGTGCCCGCCGCCAGGAAGGCCACCACCCGGGCCTGATTGATACAAGGGGCCGTTAAGGTGACCCGGTAGAGGTCCTGCTCGGCCACGTAGACCGGGGCGGCCCAGTGCCCGGTTTCCTCCAGCACCGGCGTCCCCGGGAACAGGGAGGCGGTGTGGCCGTTGTCCCCCAACCCCAGGAGCACCAGGTCCAGGCAGGGCGGCCCGTCGGCAAAAAACTCCTGCAGCTCGGCCTCGTACTCCCGGGCCGCCGCGGCCGGCGCCTGGGCGCAGTGCAGCGGGTGAATCTGCTTCCCGGGGATGGGCACGTGGTCCAGCCAGGTTTCCCGGGCCATGCGGGCGTTGCTCCGGGGGTCGTCCGGGTCCACGCAGCGCTCGTCCCCCCAAAAGACGTGCATCCGGTCCCAGGGCGCCTGATCCCGCCAGGGCGGCTGGGCCAGCAGTTCATAGGTGCGCCGGGGCGTGTTGCCCCCCGACAGGGCCACGCTGAACCGGCCCCGGGCCGCGACGGCCAGATTCGCCTGGGTAACGATGAGGCTGGCCGCCGCCCGGCTCAGGGACTCCAAATCCGGGTAGACTTCAATCATGGCTGCACCAAGGTGACCCGGCACACGGGCTGGTCTTCCCGGCATTGGAGAAAGGTGGGGGTGGCCCAACTCCGCCCCTCCTGGGCCAGCAGGGCCTTGGCGGCTTCCGGTCCCCAGGTGCCCGCCAGGTAGTTGGGAAAGTCCGTGGGCGGGATGGTGTCCCAGACCTCCAGGATGGGCGTCAGGATGGACCAGGCCGCTTCGGTCTGGTCGGCCCGCATGAACAGGGTGGCGTCCCCCAGCATGACGTCCAGCAGCAGCGTCTCATAGGCCTCCGGCGTCGCGATCTTAAAGGCCTCCCGGTAGAAAAATTGCATGATCACCGGCGCCAGGCGCATGGTGGGCCCCGGGTACTTGGCCTCAAAACGCAGAAAGATGCCTTCCTCGGGCTGAATGGCGATGATGAGCCGGTTGGGCCGCCAGTCCATCATCGAGGTGGCGGGGAAGCTCTGGTGGGGCACCCCCTGAAACTGGATGGAGACTTCCGAAATCTTGGCCCGCAGGCGTTTGCCGGTGCGCAGATAAAAGGGCACCCCCTGCCAGCGCCAGTTGTCCACGTAGAGCCTCAGGGCGGCAAAGGTGTCGGTGGTGGAATCGGGGGCCACCTCAGGCTCGGCGCGGTAGCCCGGCGCCATCTGCCCGTCGATGCTGCCGGCGCCGTACTGGCCCCGCACCGCGTGCAGATGAACCGCCTCCGGCGGGATGGGCCGGACGGCCCGGAGCACGTCCACCTTCTTGTTGCGCACCTCGTAGTCGCCGAAAGAGATGGGCGGCTCCATGGCAATGAGGCACATGATGGTCAGCAGGTGATTCTGAATCATGTCCCGGAGGGCCCCGGCGTGGTCGTAATAGTGCGCCCGGCTGCCCACCCCGTCGGCCTCCGCCACGGTGATCTGCACGTGGTCGATGTAATGCCGGTTCCAGATGGGCTCAAACAGGGTGTTGGCAAAGCGCAGGGCCAGGATATTCTGGACCGTCTCCTTGCCCAGGTAGTGGTCGATGCGGAAGATTTGCGACTCATGAAAGATCTCCCCCAGGGTGCGGTTCAGTGCCTGGGCCGATTCCAGGTCATGGCCGAAGGGCTTTTCCACCACGATGCGGGCCCGCTTGCGGTCCAGGTTCAGCTTGGCCTTCCCCAGTTCCCGGACCACCGGTTCAATCATCCGGGGCGGCAGGCTCAGGTAAAAGATATGCTGGGCCCTGGCATCCCAGGCCTTATCCTGGTCCGCCAGCTTCTTGGTCAGATCATTGAAGACCCCCGGTTGCTCCAGGTCCGCGGCCATGAAACTCAAATGGGCGGCAAAGCCCAGCCATTCGTCGTCCCCGGCTTTGCCCCGGCGGGAAAAGGTATCCACCCCCTCTTTGAGATGCCGGCGGAAGTCCTCGTCGCTGGTGTGCCGGTGGCCGGTGCCGATGATGAGAAACTGCTCCGGTAGCCAGTGGTCCAGGTAGAGATTGTAAAGCGCCGGGATCAGCTTGCGCCAGGCGAGGTCGCCGGCCCCCCCGAAAATCACGAAAACCGTGGGCTCCGGCCGGTGATTGGTTGTCATAGGACCTCCTGAGAGAGACTTTGAGACAGTGTTTCTGAGGGAAAGGTCATGTAGGGGCGGTGAGCGCACCGCCCCTACGTTCTCCGGCCCAAGCCTATCAGTCCCCCTCCCACTTGGTGTGGAAGATGCCGGGGGTGTCCAGGCGTTCGTAGGTATGGGCCCCGAAGAAGTCCCGCTGGGCCTGGATCAGGTTGGCCGGCAGCCCCGCGCTGCGGTAGGCGTCGAAGTAGCCCAGGGTCACCATGAAGGCCGGGGCCGGCAGCCCCAGGGTGGCGGCGGTCTTCACCACTTCCCGCAGGTCCCCCTCCCGTTTGAGAAATTCCTGGCCCAGCTTGGGGTCCATGAGGAGGTTGGGCAAGTCCGCCCGGGCTTTGTAGGCGCTGCGGATGTCCTCCAGGAGGGCCGCCCGGATGATGCAGCCGCCCCGCCAGATGCGGGCCACGGCTTCCAGGTCCAGCCCATAGTCATAGGCGGTGGAGGCCTTCAGGAGCAGGGCCATCCCCTGGCCGTAGGTGGCGATCATGCAGGCGTACAGGGCGTTTCTCAACTGCTCGATGAAGCGTTCCCGGTCCCCCGTAAACGTGGGGGTGGGGCCGGCCAGGACCCGGGCCGCGGCCTCGCGTTCCTCCTTGTAGCCCGACAGGTCCCGCATGACCACCGCCGCGTCGATGGTGGGCGTCCCCACCTGCAGGTCCATGGCGTCCCAGGAGGTCCACATGCCGGTGCCTTTTTGCTTGGCTTTGTCCAGGATCAGGTCCACCACGGGTTTGCCCGTGGCCTCGTCTTTCCGGGTAAAGATCTTGGCGGTGATTTCCATGAGGAAGGAGTTGAGCTCCTCCCGGTCCCACCGGTCATAAATGGGCGCCAGCTCCGCCGCGGTCAGGCCCAGGCCCCGTTTCATCAGATCATAGGTCTCGACGATCAGTTCCATGAGGCCGTACTCGATGCCGTTGTGGACCATCTTGACGTAGTGGCCCGCGGAGCCCGGTCCCAGATAGGTGACGCAGGGCTCGCCCTGGACGTGGGCCGACGCCGCCTCCAGGATGGGGCCCACCCGGTCGTAGATCTCCCGGGAGCCGCCGGGCATCAGGCTGGGGCCATAGCGGGCCCCGGCTTCGCCCCCGGAGATGCCCATGCCCATGAACCGCAAGTTTTTCCCAGCCAAAAATTTGCCCCGGCGGTTGGTGTCGGTGAAATGGGAGTTGCCGCCATCGATGATCAGATCGCCGGGGACCAGGAGCGGCGTCAGTTCCCGGATTACCGCGTCCACCGGGTCGCCGGCCGCCACCAGCAGGATGAGGGCCCGGGGCTGGCGCAAAAGATTGACAAACTCTTGCAGGTCATAGCCGGCCTGGATGGGCCGGGAGCCCACTTCGTTCTCCATGAAATCCTTGGTCTTTTCGGTGGTGCGGTTATACACCGCCACGGCAAAGCCGTGGTCCGCCATGTTCAGGACAAAATTGCGCCCCATGGTCCCCAGGCCGATCAAGCCAATGTCACAACCCTGATTGCTCATAAAGTTCTCCACGCATCGGTTCTGGCTGTCACCCTGAACGGCGGGCAGGATTTAAATTTCTTGCAAAATCCCAAATCCGGCGCCCCGCTCAACCTGACAGGTTTCTGTTCAACAAGTTTCCAACCAGGCTGCTAGTTTTTCCTCACTACTTACTGCTCACTGCTCACGGCTCACTACCTGCCAGCTATTCCTCCAGCCCCAGTCCCGCCAGGGCGGCCCGCGTGGATTCAAAACCGGTATGGTGAATCCCTGTGAGCCCCAGGCCCTGGGCGATCTCCACGAACAGGGCCCGGTCATCGATGTACACGGACCGGGCCGGGTCCGCCTGGGAAATGTCCAGGGCGATGCGGTACATGTCCGCGTCCGGCTTGCGGAAATGCACAAAGCAGGACGACACGAAATAATCGAACAGGGCGGTGAGGTCGAATTTCTTGATGCGATAAATGGTCAGTTCCCGCCCTTCATTGCTGATCGCCGCGGTCTTGAGCCGGTATTTCCACTTGAGGCCGCTCACCAGGTTGATCATCTCCACCTTGGGCCGGGACTGGGCGAACATGAACTCTTTAAAATCCTCCCGGGTGAAGGGCCGCTCCTGATAAAACACCACCTGGTTCAGGTAGGTGTCCAGGTTGAGTTTGCCTTGCTCATAGGTGTCGAAGCTCATCTTGTGCCGGTCGTTCAAGTCCTCCAGGTCCAGGGCGAAACTTTGGGCCGCGTCCCGGCGCATGTGCCGGTCCCAGCCGTTGGTGAGCAGGACCCCGCCGATATCCGTAAACAGGTGGGTGATGGCCGGGGGGCTCATCCTTGGCCTCCGTCCAGGGCCGCTTCCAAGAAAACCTTGAATTTTGCCAGGGCCTGGGGCACCTCCCCCTGCAGGTGGACCCGCATGACCCGGCGGCCGTGCTGCCGCAGCGACTCCAGGTCCCCCAGGGCCTGGGCCTGCTTCAGAACCCCGAAGCTATAGGGCTTCCCGGGCACCGGCAGTTCCGGGCCGTCGGCCGTGGTCAGTTCGAAGAAGATCCCGCTGTTGGGCCCGCCCTTGTGGAGCTGGCCGGTGGAGTGGAGGTAGCGGGGCCCATATCCTACCGTGGTGGCCAGGTGGAGGCGGTCCCGGAGCAGGTGGCGCACCTCTTCCAGGGCCGATTCCACCGCCGGGCCTTCCGTCAGGTAGGCCAACAGCGCCAGGTAATCGCCGGGCCGGGCCTGCCCCAGGAAGCGGCGCAGGGTGTCCGTCACCGTCGGCGCCGCCTCGCCCTCCTTCACAGAGAGGCTGACGGGGCCGTCCGTCACCGCCGCACCGGCCTCCGGCAGGCGGCCGCGGTCCTCCACCTCCTGGAGCAGCCGGTTGGTGTTGTCCTTGCTCTCCTGGACGTTGGGCTGGTTAAAGGCGTTGATGCCGATGATGGCCCCCGCGGTGGCGGTGGCGATCTCCCAGCGCAAAAACTCCTGGGCCAGGTCCAGCCGGTCCGCCAACCGGATGGTGACCACCGGCTGGCCCGCGGCCATCAGCCGGGCCACGGCCTTTTCCTGGTCCTTCTCCACTTCCTGGGCCAGGCGGAAGTAGGCGAAGACGCGGTCCGCGCCGTAGACCCCGGGGTCGCCCACCCGTTCCCCGGCCACGGGCAACAGCCCCGTGCCTTCCTTGCCGGTGCTCTCGGCAATGAGCTGTTCCAGCCACATCCCCAGGGGGGCCAGGACTTCGGGCACCACAAAGGTCACCTTGTTCCGCCCTTTAAGGGCCAGTTCCCCCAGGATGCCTCCCAGGACCACGCCGGGGTTCTCCCGCACCGGCGCCTTGGGGCCGCAGGCGTCCATCATCTTAACGGCCCGGTCCAGGAGGGCCGCCACGTCCAGGCCCATCAGGCTTGCTGGCACCAGCCCGAAGTACGACAGGGCCGAATAGCGCCCGCCGATGTCGGTGAAATTGATGAAGGTCCGGCGAAACCCCCGCTCCTGGGCCTGCCGGGCCAGCAGGCTGCCCTCGTCGGTGATGGCCACGAAATTCTCCCCGGCCTTCTCTCCCTTGCGTTCCTTCACCCTGGCGTAGAAATATTCCATGAAGGCCTGGGGCTCCGCGGTGGTCCCGGATTTGCTGGCCACGATGAACAGGGTCGACTCCAGCGGCGCCTGGGCCTCGATCCGGCTGATGCTGGCGGGGTCGGTGGTGTCCAGCACCGAGAGGGGCAGGCCCTCCGGCCCCAGGGGAAAGATGCGCTGCAGGGCCAGGGGCGCCAGACTGCTGCCCCCCATGCCCATGTGGACCGCGTGCCGGATGCCCGCCTGGCGCACCTCCTGCGCAAAGGCGGTCAACTCCGCCACCCGCGCCGCCATGGTCGCGGCCACGGTCAGCCAGCCCATGGCCTCGGGAATGCCTTTCTGGTCTTTGGGGTCTTTTTTCCACAGCGCCGCGTCTTTTTTCCACAGCCGGACGCCGAACTCCTCCTGCTCCAGCCGGTCGAAGCGCCGGGCCACGTCCGGCTCATAGGCCCCCAACTCATAGGTCTGCCGGTCCACCGGCCCGGCCAGGACCTCCCGGCGCTTGCCCTCCAGGGTGGCCATGAGGGAGTCAAAGGGTTTATTAAATTTCTCCACCCCCTCGTCTTCCAACTGCTGGGTGGCCTGGTTGAGGTCGATCCCCAGGTCCGGCAGGCGCTTCAGGTAAATCTCGGCCCGGTCCACCGCCTCCGTCAGGCGCAAGGCGGGGTCGCCGTGGTCCCGGTA
>CAYNMI010000062.1:0-10826 GCA_964398095.1 uncultured Desulfobacca sp. | reverse complement strand
CCAGGCCCTTGAGGAGACCGGCCCGGTAGGCGTCCCCGGCCCCGGTGGGGTCCAGCACCTGTCTGGCCGGCACCGCCGGCACCTCGTCCAGGCCCCGGTCCGTCCGGACCACTGATCCCAACTCCCCCCGGGTGGTGATCAGGGTGGGAGTGAGCTGCAGCAAGCCGGTTTCGTCCAGGCCGGTCTTCTGCCGGAACATCTCCAGCTCATAGTCATTAACTATCAGGGCCAGGGCCCCGGTGGCCATTTCCCGGAGTTCGCCCTCACCCCAGGCCGGGATGCTCTGCCCCGGATCGAAAATATAGCGCACGCCCCGATCCTTGTAGAGGCGCGTGTAAACCAGCATGTCTTCCAGACTCCCCGGCGCCACGATGGCCAGGGCGGCCGTTGGGGCGAGCCCGTCGAAGGCGTAATCCGAGGTATATTTCATGGCCCCGGGATTGAACCCGGTGATCTGGTTGTCGGATAAATCCGTGGTGATATACGCCCCGGCGGTGAACTCCTGGGGAATCTCCTTGATGCCCGTCAGCGGCAGATTCAACTGCGCCAGCCACTCCCGGTAAGGACCGAAATCCCGCCCCGCGGTGGCCAGAATATAGGGCCTCTCCCCCAACAACGCCAGATTATAGGCAATGTTGCCCGCAGTGCCGCCGAACCGCTCCGTCAAACCGTTGACCATGAAACAGACGTTGAGGATATGAATCTTCTCCGGCAGAATGTGGTCCACAAACCGCCCGGGAAAATCCATGATCCGGTCATACGCCAATGACCCGGAAACAAAAATGCGCATTGAACCTCCAGTTAACGTGAGCAGTTCTCATCAGGCGGCCCGTGGCCGCCATGCTGCTTACTGCTCACTGCTTACTGCTTACCTCCTACCGCTCACTCCCTCAAAATATTCCTTCGCCTCCCCCACCGTATACAACGAACCGGTGATGACGATGCGGTCCTCGGGCCCGGCCAGGGACTGGGCCTGTTGGATGGCCGTGGCGACCCGGGGGGTTTGGAGGATTTCCAGGCCGTAAGGTTGGGCCCGTCGGGCCAGGTCCCGGGGGGTGGCCGCCCGGAAGTATTGCGGTTGGGTAAAGATGACCATCTGGGCCAGGGGCAGAAGCCGGGCCAGGATCGCATCCACGTCCTTGTCGGCCATAACTCCCATCACCAGGATAAGACGGCCGTTCTTGCGGGCCTGTTTGAGATTCTGGGCCAGGGTCAGGGCCGCGGCGGGGTTATGAGCCCCGTCCAGCAGGACCCGGGGGTCCTGCCGGACCTGTTCCAGGCGGCCCGGCCAGCGGGTGGCCATCAGCCCCTCCCGGATGGCCGCCTCGGACACGGGGAAGCCGTCCCGGTTGAGCAACTCCACCACCGCCAGGGCCACCGCGGCATTGCCATACTGGTGCCGACCCCTCAGATTGAGGGTCAGGCCGGGAATATGCTGATCCAGGCCCGTATAATCGAAAGACCACCCGGATTTCCCCCTGGTCCTAAAGTCCACGCCGCCCTGGTAGAGGGGGGCTCCCACCTCCTGGCAGCGGCGGCGGAGCAGTTTCAAGACCTGTTTTTGCCGGGCATAGGTGACCAGCGGCGCCCCGGGCTTGATGACCCCCGCCTTTTCTCCGGCGATGGCCAGGAGCCCCTCGCCCAGGTGTTCCTGGTGGTCCCGGGAAATATTGGTGATCACCGCGACCAACGGCTGCACGATGTTGGTGGCGTCCAGGCGGCCCCCCATGCCGGTCTCCAGGATAATGGGTGCCGCCCCCGCCCGGAGGAAGTAGAGAAAGGCCATGGCCGTCGCGAACTCAAAGAAAGTGGGGGGTTCAGCAATGTCCACCGCGGCCCGCACCTCGTTGATCAAGGCCAGCAGGCGGTCCGCCGACACCTCCTGATCCCCCAGGCGGAAGCGCTCCTGGAAGCTCACCAGGTGGGGAGAGGTGAACAACCCCACCGGATAGCCCGCCCGGCTCAAAATCGCGCTGAGCATGGCCGCCACCGACCCCTTGCCGTTGGTGCCCGCAATATGGAGGTAGCGGCCTTCTCGATAGTCCAGCCCCAGCCGGGCCACCAAACTGAGGGTAGATGACAGGCCAAATTTGATCCCGAACTTCTGTAAATCAAAGACCCAGGCCGTAGCCTGGGCCAAATCGGCAAAGGCCGTCATCCGGGCTCCCCTCAATAGGTTTTGTATTCGTGGCTCATCACCGTATCCCCACCGGGCTTGAACCGGATGAACAAAGTGCTCCTGAGGATCTTCTTTTCTTTCCTCGCAGCCATCTTCTTGTCCAGCTCTTTGTCAGACAGTAGGAAGGTCTGATCGGATTGCGGCGCAATATTGCGATTTTCCGGCCGATAAGGCATGGCTTGGACATCTTTGAAGCTTTTGTAGAGATAGGTAACGCCCTCCGGGGTCCGTTTAATCTCCTGAGGATCCCCGAATAGGGTGAGGATTTCCAGCTTCGTGGTCTTGCCATTCTTGATGCGGTTCACGTAGTTGGGGTCAATGGTATCCCCGCTCATGATGCGCCAGGCCCCCAGGAGCCCCGGCAGCAATAGAATCATAAGGATCAACGCCATCCGGCGCCAAGCTCGGCGGCCCGCCAGCCGGTCCCCTTCCGGTTTCAGTTCCAGAGTTTTCCTTGACTGATGCATGAACTATTTACCTCCCATGATCGCATTGCCTGGCGGTCCGCGTCGCCCTTAGCTGAGCAGGACCGCAATAATCCCACTGAGGAAGATGGCATCAAAGGTGCCGGCCCCGCCGATGGAGGCCACCGGCGCCCGCAATTGCCGGATCTTCCCCAGGTTCAACAGGTCAGCCCCGATCAAGATACCCATGGTGCTGGCAATGTAGGCGCACGGCGCCCGCAACTCGGGGGGGCACAAGAGGTACGCCCCCAGGGCCGCCACCAGGGGCGGCACCAGACCCGGCACGCCGATACCCATGCCCGGCACCGGTCGGGCCAGGCGGTTTACCACCACGGTCACCACCACCAACAGGATCGGCAGGCTGACGCCAAAATCAATCCTGGAAATAAGATACACGGAGAGGGCCACGGGAATCAAGGCCCCACCCACATTCATCGCCAGAATGGTCTTATGGGTCCGTTCCAGCCGGGGCACCCGAAAACGCATGCCAAAATAAGCAACCACCTGCTCTCCCACCAATTCCTGGTTCTCAAATCTGTAGATAGGAATGTTCACCAGGCTGCCTAAGAGCGTCAAGATGAGGAGCCAAAAAATTAGACTGGGTGAAATACCCAGGCGCAGGAAGGCCTCGCCGATCAGCCCCACCATCAAGAAGGGGAGCATGACCAGGGCCACCAGGAAAAAAGCCACCATCAGGAGGAAGATTAATGGCGGAAAAATCATGGCTGGGTTTACTCGCGCTCCTCCAGCCCATAGGACCGGATCTTGAGGTTCAATTCATCCAGGGAGATGCCCAGGATTTCCGCGGCCTGGTGGCGTTGGCCGGCCACGCGCTCCAGGGTGCGGGTGATCAATTGTCGTTCCAGTTCCGGCAACCCCGGCTCCTGATCTTGCCCGGCCGGCGGCCACCCGCCCCGTTGCCTGAGAGCCGGCGGTAAATCCTCCGGGGTGAGAACGTCCCCCTGGCAGATGATCACCCCGCGTTCAATAACGTTCTCCAACTCCCGGATATTTCCCGGCCAGGCATAGTTCCGGAACGCCTGCAGCGTCTCCGGCGCCAGGGAGATGCCCCGCCGCCGGTTCTTCTCTCCGTACTTCTTGAGGAAGAAGTCGGCCAGCACGGGCAAGTCATCCAAACGCTCCCGGAGGGGCGGCAACACCAGGGGAAAGACATTGAGGCGATAATAGAGATCATCCCGAAACCGGCCCTCCCGCACCATCTTCTCCAGGTCCCGATTGGTGGCCGTGATGATGCGCACATCCACCTTGAGGGTGCGATTGCCCCCCACAGGTTCGAACTCCCGGGCCTGCAAGACCCTGAGGATCTTGGCCTGGATGGGCAGGCTGAGTTCACCGATTTCGTCCAGAAACAGGGTGCCGTGGTGGGCCAGCAAAAAGCGCCCGTCTTTGCGGTTGGTGGCCCCGGTAAAGGAGCCCCGTTCATGCCCGAAGAGCTCGCTCTCCAAAAGGGCTTCGGGCAAGGCGGCGCAATTGACCACCACAAAGGCGCCGGGCTCCCGGGGGCTGTTCCGGTGGATGGCCTGGGCCACCAACTCCTTGCCGGTCCCCGTTTCGCCCAGCAGCAGCACCGTGGCGTCCGAAGGGGCCACCATCTCCAGGAGTTGGAAAATCTCCCGGATGCGCGGCGAGGAGCCTAAGACCCCGGAAAAATTAAACACTGTGTCCCCCGGACCGTGGCGCCAGACCATGTATGACCCCGTGACAGCGACAGGCCGTGGCGATCAGAACTTTGCCTGCAAGAGCGGCCATATCCCGAGCCAGGTCCAGCAGCCGCTGGGGGGGGTACCCCCCTACCCCCGGGGCCAATTGTTGGCTGGGAATGACCTTGATCTCATATCCAGTTAGTTTGAGGGCGGCCAACTCCTGGTGGAGTGCCAGGTCCCGGGATTCCCCGGTGACCGGGCACACCTCCGGTTCGGCGCAGTCATCGGGGCACAGGTGGCGGGCCCGGCTCAGGTAAAGCTCACCGTGGGGGCCGCGCCACGCCTCGGGGACCAGGAGCGTCAGGGCTTCCGGCACCGCCGCCGGCTGCCAGTCCGACCCCGCCAGGGGACCCGCCATGAGCCAATGGTAGGCTACGTGCACCGGCACCATGGGAATGATCCAGTCCCACCGGCCATCGGCTCCGAGATGCTGCACCAAAAAGGCGATGGCCTCGGCCGGCACCCACTGCCGGCCCGGACCGCCGGCCGCGCTGACCGCCAGGGCCGCCGGGTCCCGATCCACCACCAGGAAACTGGCGGCGGCATCCTGCCGGTCCAGACGCTCCAGGGCCAGACGGCCGAACCTCCCGGCCCCCAGAATCAAGTATCTGGCCACCGCGGTCATTCCTTACGCGGAAACACCCCCACCACGGTAGGCAACCAGAACTTCTCCTCATCGATGAGGTTGCCGATGGAATTCTCCCAGGAGGGGGGAGAAAAATACTCAAAGTCCTTGGTTTTGATAAAGAGTTGCGCTTCCGAGCCCCCATCCAGGTTTAAAGCGGAATCAATATTGAATTTACTCCTCTTGAGGAACTCGGCAAACCCGAACAGGGTAAAAAATCGGTTGGAGGTGTTGAATACCAGGATGTTGCCGTTGCGGTCCATGGCGATCACCGTGCGGTGCGACCGCTTCCCGCTATCCCTTACCCTGATATGCCCCTTATAGTCCAGCAACAACGGAAAGGATTGCACTCCTTGGGTCCAGGGTAATTTTTTCGGGTCAACCGGGGTGGTAAGCAAATCCAGGATAGTGGCCCGGGGCAGGTCCGGGGACATGCCTTTGGGTTCCGCCACAAACATCCCCCGCATCTGCCGGTTACGGGTGGGGCCGATGGGTTTGCCGTCCGCAATAATAAGGCCGCAGGGCTTGCCATTGCGTCTATAATAACTGCCGTTGAACACGATGGGGGCCTGGAGTTTCTCCTGCCAGAAGGTAATAGTCTGAGGCGCCCCGTGAAACACCCGGAAGGCATTGGCCGCGGGGTCGATCTTCACCACCGCCAGGCCGGCCACCACATCGCCATCCTGCAAAACCTCCACCTGGGTAAAGGTAAGCCCCCGGCCGATTGTCTGCCATTCAGGGGGAGTGTGCGTCAGGCTCGCCGCCCCCACTGACAGAGCCGCCCCGAACCACAGCCAAACTACCCCAACAAGAGCAAAAACTCTGGCGGTCACCGCCTCTCCTTGCAGCCCGGCGAAATTTCGTATATTTTACCATGCAAAGGGAAATTGTCCATAAGCTTGATAATATGTCTATCCGCCTGGCCGACTCTCACGCCCACCTGGACCTGGAAGATCACTTCCCCGATCAAGCCGCAGTGCTGCGTCGGGCCCGGGAGGCCGGGGTGCGCCTGGTGATCAACGTGGCCACCGGCCTGACCGACGCCGCCCGGGTTATCGCCACCGCCAGAACCTCCCCCGGAATCGTCGCCATTATCGGGGTCCATCCCCACGGCGCCGGGACCATGACCGCCTCGGACCTGGCGGCCCTGGACTCTTTGGCCTCCGACCCCCAGGTGGTGGCCATCGGGGAAATCGGGCTGGATTACTACCGGCGCCGCGCCCCGGAAGAAGTTCAGCAGTACTGGTTTCGCCAACAGTTGGACCTTGCCGCCGCCCGCGGCAAACCCGTGGTGATTCACACCCGGGAGGCCACCCCGGTGACCCTGGCGATCCTCCAAGAATACCGCGGCCGCCTCGCCGGCGGCGTCATGCACTGCTTCGGCGGCAGCCTTCCGGAAGCCCGCGCCTTTCTGGACCTGGGGTTTTTCCTGTCCTTTTCCGGGACCCTGACCTACCCCAAGGCCGGACCGTTGCGGGAGGTGGCGAAAGCGGTTCCCCTGGACCGCATCCTGGTGGAGACCGACTGCCCCTATCTGCCGCCCCAACCCTGGCGGGGTAAAAGGAATGAACCGGCCTACGTGGTGGCCACCGCCCAGCAACTGGCCGATCTCCGGGGTCTGACCCTGGAGGAGATCGCCGCCGCCACCTGGGCCAATACCCTGGCGGCCTTCGGGTTGCAGGAGGCGGCCATTACGGCCCCGGACCCGGGGGACAACCCATGAACCCCATCGCCCGTAACCTGGAGGAAGTGCGCGCCGCCATCGCCGCGGCGGCCCAACGGGCCGGCCGGGACCCCGGCCAGGTCCGCCTGGTGGCGGTGAGCAAGACCGTGGACCTGGAACGCCTCCGGGCCGCCATCGACGCCGGACATGACCTCTTTGGAGAAAACTATCTCCAGGAGGCCAAGACCAAAATCGACGCCTTGGGGAGACAGTTAAGCTGGCACCTGGTGGGCCACCTGCAAACCAACAAGGCCGGAGGCGCGGTGGCGCTCTTCGACCTGATCCACGCGGTGGACCGCCTCAAGCTCGCCAAGACCCTGGATGCCGCCGCGGCCCAGTTGGGCAAAGTTCAGGACGTCCTGATTCAGGTCAATCAGGCGGGCGAGGACACCAAGTCCGGCGTGGCGCCCGAGGCGTCCCCGGCATTGCTTCAGGAGGTCACCCGGTTGCCGAACCTGCGGGTTCTGGGCCTGATGACCATGCCGCCGTGGTTTTCCGACCCGGAGGCGGCCCGCCCTTACTTCCGGGCCCTGCGGGAACTACGGGACCGGCTCCGGGACCTGAGCGGCCTGCCCCTGACGGAACTCTCCATGGGCATGTCCGGCGATTTCGCGGTGGCGGTGGAGGAAGGGGCCACCCTGGTGCGGGTGGGCACCGCCATCTTCGGCCCGCGCCGGTGATCATTTACGGAGGGCCGGCGGCTGGGGAGGGCCGCCCCGCCGGCGCATATCACCTCTAGCGGTGGGCCGGGCCTCCGTGCCCATCAAAAAGCCAAGAACTAGTGTGGTGCTCCATAATTGCTATGACATTAAACCACGCGGTTTTTCCCCCCTTTGTAAAAGGGGGGCAGGGGGGATTTTAATCAACTTACTGAAATCCCCCTAAATCCCCCTTTTTCAAAGGGGGACTTTAATACCCTGTGGCCTGAGTCTCAGCTTGATTTAATGCCATATACTTAATGAAGCGAAACGCTTGAAAAGTGCGTTTTACGCACCATAAGGCTGCGCCTGGTTGACTGACGGCTTTGGCAGAGAAAAGCCTGCGGCTATCAACTTATTAATATTTTTGATATAATTGGCACAAGGTAAGATAGCAATGTCGATCCGGCCCCCGGACGCGGGCAATCAGGCCCCCCCGGCCCCACCCAAATCCTCTCTGTCCACCCGGGCCTTGAAGCTCATGTGGCGGAACCCCCGTATGGCCCACACCCTGCTGCGGGAGGAGTATCGTAAAAAATTCGGCATTCAGCTGGACCGCCGCTTCCGGGACGGCCGGAGCGGGCCGCCGGCGAACCTCAACCTCAACCTCACCCGGCGCTGTAACCTGAAATGCGTCATGTGCGAGCAGCACCGCCACGACCCCGGCCCCACCGGGCTCCCCTGGTACGACCCCCGCCGGGAGTTGCCCCTGTCCGCCTGGATCGGCCTCCTGGACCAGGTGGCCGCCTTCCGGCCCCGGCTCTATCTCACCGGCGGCGAACCCACCCTGTACCCCCATTTCCCCGAATTCCTGGACGAGGCCAAACGCCGGGGCTTCGTGGTGCACCTCCAGACCAACGGCACCCTGCTGGATCGGGTGGCCGACCGCCTGGTGGACCTGGGCGTGGAGATGGTGACCGTTTCCATGGATGGTCCCCGGGAGATCCATGACGCCGTCCGGGGTCAGGCGGGCGCCTTCGGAAAGAGCAGCGCGGGGATCAAGGCCCTGGTGGCCGCCCGGGACCGCCACCGGGCCCCCGGCCCCATCATCCTGATCAACTGCGTCATTTCCAAGGCCAGCCTGGCCACCCTGGATCAGATGGCGCCCCTGGCCCACGAGTTGGGGGCGGATATCCTCCAGATCCAGCACACCATTTTCAATTCCGCCGCCAACGTCCAGCGCCACAACCGGGCGCTGTCCCCCGAATTTGCCGCGGGCCAGGGGCTGGACCTGGCCCCCCCTTCCATCCCTGATAGCGAATTCTATGAGAGCGAGCTCACCGCGGCCGACCTGCCGGTATTGCGGGACCGGCTCCAGGAAGCCCGGCGCCAGGCCAAAGACCGGGTGAAGCTGCTCTTTCTGCCGAACCTGCCCCTGGACCTCCTGGAACCTTATTACCTGGACCTGGCCCATCCCTTTCCCCAGATGTGCAACGCCCCGTGGAAGGGCTGCCGGATTTTGCCCGACGGAACCGTGTCGCCGTGCCTCCACTTGGTGGCCGGCAACATCGCCACCCAACCGTTCCAGGAAATCTGGAACGGCCCCAAGATGCGCCGCTTCCGGCAGATCATTGCCCGCCGTCTCTTCCCCGGATGCGCCCGCTGCTGTAGCCGGAGCTTTACCTGAATGCAACCTGGACCCCTGCCCTGCCCTCTCCGGATCACCCCCCAGGGCTCCCTTTTGTGCCCTGCAACCCCGTCTGCGCCCCCTGCGGGGGTCAATGCCACCAGCACCTAATTTATTAATATTTATGTTTTTTTAGATGAAAACCGGAAACTGGAAACCGAAAACCCCATGATGCCCCAATCCACACCTCTCGGCCCCGGCGCCCGGGTGGGCCTGACCACCACCATCCCGGTGGAGGTGGTGCTGGCCGCGGGTCTGACCCCGGTGGACCTGAATAATCTGTTTATTGCCGATCCTGCGGCCCTGACTCAGGTCAGCCGGGCCGAGGCCGCCGGCTTCCCCCGCACCCTCTGCGCTTGGATCAAGGGGATTTACGCCGTCCTCAAGACCCATCCGGAGATTCAGGCGGTTATCGCCGCCTGTCAGGGGGACTGCTCCAATACCCAGGCCCTGGGCGAAATTTTGGCGGACGAAGGCATCGAGGTCATTCACTTCCGGTTTCCCTACCCCCGGGACCGGGCGCAACTGGCCCGGGAAATCGGCGCCCTCACGACCCGCCTGGGCACTAACCCCAGCGCGGTGGCCCGGGCCCAGGCCCGCCTGGCGCCCCTGCGCCGGCAGCTCCGCCGCCTGGACCGCCTCACCTGGGAAACCGGCCAGGTGCATGGCCGGGAAAATTTTGAGTGGCTCATCTCGAGTTCTGACTTTGCCTCCGACCTGGACGCTTACGAACAAAACCTTGCGGCCTTCCTTAAGGAGGCGGAACCGCGGCCTCCTGCCCATGGCCGGGTCCGCCTGGGCTTCGCCGGCATCCCGCCCATCTTCACCGACCTGTGGGATTATCTCGAGGAACTGGACGCCGCCGTGGTCTTCCATGAGTTCCCCCGGCAATTCAGCATGCCTTATGAGAGTTCGGACCTGGTGGAGCAATACCTGCGCTACACCTACCCCTACGACATCGGGGGCCGCCTGGCGGACCTCCAGGAGGCCGTGACCACCCGCCGCCTGGACGGCCTGGTGCACTATACCCAGAGCTTCTGCTTCCGCCAGATGTTCGACCAATTTCTCCGGGACCACCTGGAGGTCCCTATCCTGACCATCGAGGGGGACCGCCCTATTCCGCTGGATTCCCGCACCCGCATGCGCCTGGAGGCCTTTGTCGATGTCCTGCGGCCGTGATTTCTTGAGGAAGGGGGCCAGGGGCGTCAAGCCCCTGCCCTTACAAAAAACTCCCCCAAACCCCCTCCCCCAAACCCTTGATCGGGGGTTGGGCGGGAAAAGTCTCGCCTACGGCCTGGACTTCGGCAGCCGGGCCGTGAAGTTGGTTTATGTCCGGGGCCGGGGTGGTTTCGGGCGGCGGAAGCTGGACAGCATCATCTTTTACCGGGATTATCTGGTGCGGGACCAGGGGCAGGTGCGGATCGACTGGGATCGCTTGGGGTTGGCTCCGCCTGCGGCCCTGGTGGCCACCGGATACGGCAAGAGTCTCCTGAAGGCCCATTTCCCCACCATCACCGAGATTCGGGCCCATTTCCTGGGAGCCCGGCGGGTAACCGGCCTGGACCATTTCATCCTGTTGGAGATGGGCGGCCAGGACACCAAGGTCCTCTATATCCGGGATGGCCGGGTGTTCGATTTTCTCACCAACGACCGCTGCGCCGCGGGCACCGGGCGCTACCTGGAAAACATGGCCCGCTTTCTCAAGATGCCCCTCACGGAATTTGCCGGTTGCTGGCGGGACCCGGTGGACATCTCCCAGACCTGCGCCATCTTCGGGGAGACCGAG
>CAYNMI010000061.1:0-10880 GCA_964398095.1 uncultured Desulfobacca sp. | reverse complement strand
ACAATAATTTGTATACCCAGGTGGGCCTGGTGCTGATGATCGCCCTGGCCAGCAAGAACGCCATCCTGGTGGTGGAGTTTGCCCGGGAACTGCATGAGGGCGGCCTGTCCATTACCGACGCCGCGGTGGAGGCCACCCGCCGCCGTTTCCGCCCCATTGTCATGACCTCGTTTGCCTTCATCTTGGGAGTGGTGCCATTGATGAAGGCCGCGGGGGCCGGAGCCGCCAGCCAACAGGCCATCGGCACCGTGGTCTTCGGCGGCATGCTGGCCTCCACGCTGCTGGCCATCCCCTTTGTGCCGGTCTTCTACGTGATCACCCAGAGCCTGAGCGAGCGCCATAAAAAGGCCGCCGCCCCGGCGAAACTCCCGGCGGATGAGGCCCCCGCCAAACCGGAATAATCAATCCTGGTTACGCCGGGCGCCTGGGGTCATATCTAGGGCAGTTGCCAAAGAGCCTCTGGCAAAATGTAGCCGCAGGCTTCAGCCTGCGTTGGCACAGGCTAGAAAGCCTGTGCCACCAAGAATTTTCCAAGTAAAGTGGAAAAATCTTTGGTTTTAAAATGACTTTTGCAAGAGGCTCAAAAGTAATTCCTCATTGTAGCGGGCATAGCGTGCTATGCGCCTGGGGGCACAGCCCGCGGTGCCCCTACGATTCATCAAAATACCGCCGAAAAAACTTTGAGCAATTCCTTTAGGTCTCATGATTAAGTGTCACTTGCCCAGCCCATTGAGCTGACGGGCCGGAGGCTTTGGCCAGGCGCATTCCTGATTAGTCCGAAAATGGCCCGTGGCAAAATGCAGTGATAAGTGGTAGAGTTTTGTTACCTGGCTTAAACTGCCGCCAGGAAAGTTGACCAGTCAGCGGCGGGGCATTTTTGGAGAGATGAGGCCAGGAACTATAACTGATGCAGCAGGCGAGTTTACCGAGGGTTTGCATCCGTCTCTCTCCGCCGCTTGTGTGATTTTTATTAATGGTTCCGTAGGGTTAACTTACTACAAATCCGGAACCTTTTCTATGGTTATTTTCGACCTTTAAGTAACTCTTTAAGTAAATTTCTCAATAACTACAAATATAAATTCGCCATTACTTGGTGCGAAAGGTGAGTTATGAAATTGAAGAAGGAAACACTGGTGGTTGTCGCTATTGCGGCTGTCGTTGTAGCTCTTCTGGGGATTTTTATTCGTTACTACGGCGATTGGCTGTGGTTTGAGAATTTGGGTTTTGCCAAAGTGTTTACCACGATTCTCTGGGCCAAAGCCTTGGCCTTTGTTGCCTTTGCGCTCCTGTTCGGCGTCTTTGCCGCGGTGAACATCTTCATTGCAAGGAGACAGGGGTTATCTTCCCGCAGGATGCGACTCGTGGTCCCGCAGAGACCCGTCACCCCCTTGGAACTCATCTTTCATGAGGCGCACGCCACCCTAGTGTGGACGCTGGTTCTTTTGTTCTTGTCGGGGATCATGGGGCTGAGCGCCTCCGACTCATGGATGACTTTCCTGCAATATCTGTATCATTCGCCATTTGGGGTGGCTGACCCGATATTTTCCAAAGATGCCGGATTCTATGTTTTTACTCTGCCTCTCTACAGCTTCCTGCAAAAATGGTGCTTGGCGGCTTTATTCCTGGTATTCATTGCGGTTGGACTGTCGTATTATCTCGATCAGGCCTGGGCGATTCAAGAAAACACCCTCTCTATTCATCCCAAGGTGAAGTCTCATTTGGGGGTGTTGGCCGGTTTGGGTTTGCTGGACCTCGCCTGGTCATATCGACTCCAGTGCTACGGTCTGTTGAATTCGAGCAGCGGCGTGGTCTATGGGGCCAATTATGCGGATGTTCATGCCCAGCTCCCGGCTTATTGGGCGCTGCTGATTTTGTCGGTAGTTATAGCCCTGGTGCTGTTCCTCATGCCGGTCCTGAAGAAATGGAAATGGGCGGTCTATGCCATCGGCTTATATTTTGTCGCCCTCATCGGCTTTTCCTGGATTTACCCGGTCATCATCCAGCAATACATCGTCAAGCCCAATGAATTGGCTAAAGAGACGCCCTATATAGAAAACAACATCAAATTTACCCGTCTGGGATACGGCCTGAATAAGATCCAGGAACAGCCTTTCTCGCTGAAGGACACCCTGACCTACGGGGACATCGAAAAGAACCACGCCACGATTCACAATATCCGCCTGTGGGATCGCCGTCCTTTGATCCAAACCTATAAACAACTGCAGGAAATCAGGCTCTACTACGACTTCAAGAGCGTGGACGTCGACCGCTACCACTTTAAGGACAAATACACCGAAGTTGCCCTGGCGGCCAGAGAGCTGGCTCCCTGGCAGCTCCCCGCCCCCGCCCGGACCTGGGTTAATGCCCACCTGGTATACACCCATGGATACGGGGTGGTCATGAGTCCGGTCAATGAGGAGACCGGGGACGGTATGCCGAAGTTTATCATTAAGGACATTCCACCCCAGTCAACCAACTCCATCCAGGTTACCCGGCCGGAAACCTACTACGGCGAGGAAACCAAAGAATTTACCATAGTGCATACCAAGACCCATGAGTTCGATTACCCCAAGGGCAACCAGAATGTGTACACGTCTTATGAGGGAAAAGGCGGCGTGCAGATATCCAGTCTCTTCCGGAGACTGGTTTACGCCATTGATCTGTCGGATTTCAATATTCTCCTGTCCGGCTATATCACCGACCACAGCCGCATCATGTTCCACCGCATCATTACGGACCGGGACCGCACCATCGCGCCTTTTCTGGCTTATGATTCGGACCCCTATTTGGTGGTGGGCGGCGACGGCCATCTCTATTGGATTCATGATGCCTATACCACCACCAGCATGTTTCCCTACTCGGAACCGGTCTTTCAGGGGCTGGGACGTTACCCTCTCAACTACATTCGCAACTCCGTGAAGGTCGTGATCGATGCCTACAACGGCGATGTCTCCTACTATGTAATCGATCCTTCCGATCCAATCGTGCAGACGTACCGGAAGATCTTCCCGACGTTGTTTAAACCCATCGATAAGATGCCGTCGTTTTTGAGGCAGCATCTGCGGTACCCCATGGACTTGTTTATCATCCAGGCCCAAATGTACGCCACTTATCACATGACGGATCCACAAGTGTTCTATAACCGGGAAGACTTATGGAGCATCCCTCACGCAGTGTTCAGCGGTGCCGCGCAGTCCATCCTCCCTTATTACATCATCATGAGGCTGCCGGGCGCCACGTCGGAAGAATTCATCCTGATGCTGCCGTTGACGCCGTCAAAAAAGGACAATATGGTCGCCTGGATGTGCGCGCGTTGTGACGGGAGCGACTATGGGCAGCTTCTCGTCTACACCTTATCCAAAGACAAGCTGATTTACGGGCCGATGCAAATCGAGGCGCGCATTAACCAGCAGCCGAACATATCGTCTGAACTGACTCTCTGGGGGCAACAGGGGTCCAGCGTGATTCGCGGTAATCTCCTGGTTATCCCCATCGAGCATTCGTTTATCTATGTGGAACCCGTGTATCTCCAGGCCACCCAGAGCCAGATGCCGCAGTTGAAGAGGGTAATCGCGGTCCAGGATGGCAAATTGATGATGAAAAGGAATCTCGATGCGGCCTTGCGGGCGGTCTTTGGCGCAGAGGGCGTGCCCCTGGCGCAACAACAAAAAGCGCTCAGCGGCAAACCTGCCGGTCCTCTGCCCGCCGGGGCTCAAGAGGCCCTGGACCACTACAACCAGGCCATGGCCTACCTGAAGCAGGCCAACTGGGCCAAGTACGGCGAGGAATTAAGGCAGCTCAAGCAAATCCTTGAGACTATGACAGGCAAGGAAAAGGGGAAGCCCGGGGGCAAATGACCGGGGGTGGATTTCCCCTCCCACCGGGGAGGGGGAGTTTTGAAAGCATAACTTATTGAAACTACATCTTATACCAGGTTCGCTTTATCGTGCAACACATGCCATACCGTTGTAGGGGCGGTGCCCTCACCGCCCCTACGGCGTTTGTCGCATTTTTAACCGAACCTGGTATTAAATATGATACGCGCGGCAATGAAATGATACTTATGACGCAGTTGCAAAGACGCCATATCTTGGCCATATCTAGATTTTCCCCGGTCGTTCCCAAGGGCAACTTGGGAAGGAGACGCAGGCGCCCGCCGCAATTCTCACTTTCCAGCCAATAAAAGATTTCAGGCGGTATCAGGAAGGCTGGGTTTGGCCAGCTTTTCGAAGCGTTCCAGGGAGTGGCCCAGTTGGCCCTGTTGGTTGACTTCCCGGAGCTTTTTCAGGCAGTTGGGTAACTGGGACTTTTGCCCCAGGCCGGCGTAGACGTCGAAGGCCCGGGCATAGTATTCCCATGCCTGGGCCAGATCCCCCTGACTTTTATACACCTCTCCCAGGTAGAGCAGGTCTCCGGCCATGGCGGCCCGGTCCAGGACGGTCCGATCAATCCTGAGGGCTTGGGTGAAGCTGATGAGGGCCTGGGTGGTATCCCCCCGGGCCAGGGCCAGGCGGCCCCAGTGATGGCAGAGGGTGCCCTTGAGGGCCGGGGTGGTGGCCAGGGGCTGGGCCCGATTCAGAAAGGCCTGGGCCGAGGCCGGATCATTGGTGTCCAGAAAGAAACTGGCCCACTGGAGGTACACCCGGCCCAGGGCCTGAGAATTATGGGACTGCAAAGCCGCGTCCTGGGCCGTCAGGAGGTGTCGGGAGGCCACCCCGGGGTTGCCTTGCTTCTGGGCCACGGTGGCCAGGTTGGCCTGGTTGATGCTGGCCGCAACCCATTGCTGCTGGTCAAGATTCAAGTTGTAGGCCTGGGTGAAGAGGTCCCGGGCCTTCTTGAAATCACCCTCCTCCAGGGCCACGGCCCCCAGGTTGTTGAGTTGCTGCGCCGCCCCCTGGGGGTAATCCACGGCCCGGCTCATGCTCAGGGCCCGGGAGAAGTTCCGGGAGGCCCGTTTCAGATCGCCCCGGGAGAACAGTTGCTCCCCCTGGATGGAGACCTCATTGATGCGCTGCACCTGCTGCGCGAAGAGGTCTTGTCTGGCGGCGCAGCCGCCCACCAGGAGGGCCACCAGCCCGAGCCGGGCCCAGATGCTAAGGAAGGGTGCGCGGCGCCACATGGATGGTTTGGCTCTCGGCCCCCTTGGGGGCAGTCAGGCGGATCAGGGGATTGGCCTTGATGGCGTCCAGCACTTCCTTGCCGCTCCGGGCCGTGTCGGTGGCCGTCTCCACCAGATCGGGCAAGTCCTCGCTGCTGGTCTTGAGGTTCGCCACGATGGCCTTTAAGGGTTCGATCTCCTGGTTGATGGAGTTGGAGAAATCCGTCAGATTGTGGGCGAAGGGCCGGAAATCTCCCGTGAGACCCTTGGCCTCCACCAGTAACTGATCCAGGTGGGTCAGGCTCTGCTCCATCCGGGTGTACAAATCCTTTTGCATGAGCAGCATCCCCATGGTCCCCTTGGCCTCGGTGAGGCTCTCCAGCACCTGGTTGGCATGATTCACCGCGGCCAGGACCGCCTTCTCGTCGTTTTTCACCTGTTCGCTCAATTGGGCCAGGTTGGCCACGGTGAGCTTGACCTTCTGGACGGTGTCCTGGTTGACCAGTTCCGCCAGGTATTCCGTCATGGACTTGATTTCCCGGGAGGGAATGGTGCCATAGGCTTCAATCTTGGGGTAGCCGGAGGAGCCGGGGCTGATTTCGAGATACTCGCTGCCGATGATGGTGGGGCTCACCACTTCCGCCACGGAATCCTGGCGCACGAGATTGGCGTATTCCCGGTAGATCTTGAGGGTGACCTCCACCTGGGGCCGCCCCTGGGTTTGGGTGATGCTCAGGTTGGAGACCTTGCCGATCTCGGCGTTGAACATCTTGACCAGGGAGCCCTGGTGGAGATTATAGCCCTGCTTGAATTTAACAAAATAGGTATCCTGGGTTTGGAACCAGCCCTTACCCTGGGCGATCACCAGCAGGGTCACCATGGTGAAGATGATCAACACCAGGAGAAATCCCCCCACCACTTGCTCCTTGCGGGTAAAGTCCTCTTCCATGGGGCTATGATAGCACTCTCCCCGGGGCTTTTACAAGCCTTTACAGGGGGCTGGGAAGGCCGGACCGGCAGCCTCGCCCGCAAGAGATTTTCCCCTCCACGCTTTTGCCGCCCAAGTTCCACCGCAGGGGCGAGCCGCCGGCTCGCCCCGACCAAAGATTTTCATTTTCGGGTGTGGCCAGGGAGAAAATAAGGTGAACCCCGGTTTGTGCCGATAAAGATAATCAAGGGGACGGGTAGCCGGGCGCATCCGGGAAATCGGTCCCCTGGGGACCAGGGCATTACCTGCCAGTCAGGAGGTATTGATTCCATAAAGATTTGGTGACCCAGGTTTTCAGCCGGTGCGAGACGTTCCGCACCGCCTGGAAAGGCTGTGCCACCTGGAAGAATACTTGGGGGTAATGATGAGCCCGGGCATGGAGGGCCACAGGTAGTGTTGCTCAAGCTGCGCCGGATACTGAAACTCGGACGCGGGCAGAAAGGGGTTGCGGCGGTGGAGTTCGCCCTCTGCATCATCCCGCTGCTGCTGATCGTGGGCGGCATCGTCGACTACGGCGAATCCTGGTATATACAATCAGCGCTCGCCACCGCCAGCCGAGAAGGCGCCCGCTATGCCACCCGGTACCAAACCGACCCCGGAACCGGCCAGCGGCTCACCCCCAACAACCTGACGCCTTCCATCCAAGATTTTGTGCTCAACACCCCGGCGCAAAATGGCGGGAGCAATGAACCCGGCTACGGATTGCGGACCATGCTGCCCAGTGACGCCAATCCGGCGGTGCCCACCCCCACGGGTGCCGGATATACCACGGCCACCCCGGGCACCGCGGTCAGTGTGAAGGTGACCGCGGAAAAACACTGGTTATTCCTGAATTGGATCATCCCCGGGTTGCAGAATCCCCAGGTGCTCTCCTCCACCACCGTGATGGCGTGCGAATAAAGGCGCCGGGGCAGGCAGACGAGCTATGAAGCAGCAAACGCAGAATTTCATTACCGATCAGTCCGGGGCCATTGCCTTGGCGACGGCCCTATCCCTGGTGGTGCTGCTGGGGGTGGCCGCCCTGGCCATCGATTACGGGCATATGGCCTGGGTGCAAAACGAGTTGCAAAAGGCCGCCGAGGCTGGGGCTCTGGCCGGGGGCAGATTTTTAACACCCTATGTGAATAATCCGGCGACCCCTGACTGGATCTCGGCCCAGAATATGGCCACCCAAACGGTTCTGAAGAATTGCGCCGATGGTCAGCCCCTCACCGACTGTAAAGTGGAATATGGTTACTGGAGCCTGTCCACCAAGACCCTGCAGCCGCCGGGCCTCGTCCCCACCAATTCTGACCTGCCGGCTATCCGAGTGACCGTGGCCAAAGCGGCGGGGCACAACGGCGGGCCGCTCCATCTGCTTCTGGCCCCGATCATCGGCATATCCAGCCATGACCTCAGCGGCCAGGCCGTGGGGGCAATATCGGGGCCTTACAGTGTCCCCCCCGGGGATGCCTTCCCCCTGGCGATGCCCAAGAACCTTTTGGATCAATACCAGTGGGAGGCGGCGCCTCCGGCCACCATTGAAGTTGGGGCCTCTAATACCGATGGTCTCTGGACTTCCTTTTGCGAGGGCAAAAGTGTGCCCACCATCCGAGAGCTGATTGCCACCGGCAATCCCACCAATCTCAAGGTGGGCGATACCATTTATATCGAACCGGGCACCATGACGACCCTCTATGATGACGCGGCCAGCAAGATCGGCCAGACCGTCATCGTCCCGGTGGTCAGTGCGGACTCCACCAGCCACGGCTATACGCCGATTTTGGGGTTCGCCTCTTTGGTTATTGATAACGCGGTGGGGGGCAGCGGCAAGTATATTCAGGGGCATTTTATCAGGCAACAGATAAATAATGTCGGCTCGGGAGGCCCTCTTTACGGGACCAGCGCCCCTGCGGCCAAGTTGGTTTACTGAGCCCCATCGAAAAGTGATTTTCCGGATGACTAGCGCCTTTGCCTGGATCGATAAACTTTTGTCATCCACCCTGGTGAGGGGTGGGGCGTTAAGGAATCCCGAGTGAGAGGCGAGCTATAAACCCCCGAGTGCAGAATTTCATTGCGGATCAGTCCGGAGCCATGGCGGTGATCATTGCCCTGGCCCTGGTGGCGCTCTTGTCGATGGCCGCCCTGGGCGTCGATTTCGGGTATATGGCCATGGTACAGGGCGAATTGCAGAAAGCCGCCGACGCCGGCGCCCTGGCCGGGGGCAGGGTATTGGGATCATCCGCCAATCCCGACTGGTCCACGGCGCAGGCCGCGGCGACCGCCATGGTCCAGCAAAATAAAGCCGGGGGGGAACTCCTGACTAGTTGCCAGGTGGATTATGGTTACTGGAGTAAGTTAAGCCAGAGTTTGCAGTCATCTGCCATTACCCCCCAGCAAACCGATGTCCCGGCCATCCAGGTGACGATTCGCAAGGCTGCCGGCATTAACGGCGGCCCGGTCCAACTGCTGTTCGCCCCCATCTTTGGGAAAACCAGCCATGACTTGAGCGCCCGGGCCATCGCGATGCTAAAAGCCTCTGAGGGCGTATGGTCTATCCTGGAGACCGGCCACAGCTCTATTACATTAAACAGCAATATCAACATTAACGGGAGTGTGGGGGATAATGGGTCCACCTTAATATTTAATAGTAACGTGACGGTACAGGGTAAGGTATATCTCAACACCTCAACTTCACTTATCAATAACGGTGGAGTAGCTGAGCAAGGTATAGAACAGGATTCCGGCTCAAATACCATTCTATCACAGGCAATCGCTGCTGCCAATACACAATACACCTCTTTAACCAATTTGTCTAATAATACTGGCACTTTTGCAGATATTAATTCAAACACGACAATTACAGGTACACATACGGTGAACGTTGTGAACATCGGTAATTTGCTTCTCAATTCCAACAAAAACCTTACCTTGAGCGGGACTTCCAACATGTCGTTTGTCGTCAGGGTTTCCGGCACATTCATCCTTAACTCCAATAGCAACGTAAATCTGGCAGGCGGGTTAAAGCCGGGTAACGTAACTTTCGTAGATACGGGTACCAGCGGCGTCATCATGAACAGCAACTGCACCATAAATGGCAGCATCCTGACTCAGAAATCTTCCGTTACCCTTAATAGCAATGCCACCTTAAATGGCTCTATAGTCGGCGGCCAGTCTATTTCCTTGAACAGCGATAGCGTGGTGACACCTCCCCAAACCTTCATGCCAGCAATCGGCGGCAGTGGTCAGGGCGCCGCCTTGGTCCAATAAGTCGTCTCTATCTTTGTATAGGGTGGCTCTCGGAGAGCCCCAAATACCCCCCCCCGCCCTAGGGAAAGAAGGTGTTGGGCACGGGGCGCCTCGCCGGTCCCGGAAGATTGGGTCCGTCTCTTGCCTCCCTCCCCCCAGGAAAAATTGCCCCGGTTTGAATTTTCCTCTCGGTCAAATTCCCGGTGGGTGAGGCTCGGAAGGTTTTTGTCGGCTTGCAAGGAAGCAGGCCCTTTCAAAAACCTTGACAAATCGGTCGGTTATTCTCAATAATAATAGACCTGAGTGTAAAGAATGGCAGAGAATATGGACCGGGATTTGCCAGGGCGGGACCGCGCCAGAGGAGGGTCGGATATGAATAACCGGATAGGGATAGCATTAAGTATAATTCTGGGGTTGGGCCTCTGGGGCTGCGCCACCGGCGGAGGGTCAGCGCGGGTGGAAGCCCCCCCGGTGGAGCGGACGACTTATTACTATGCCGGGGGTATGAATGTGACTCTCAAAAGCGCCCCGGACCCCAGCAGTCAGGATAAGGGCCGGCTCACCCTCAACGAACAGGTGCAGATGCTCAAACGGAACGGCAGTTGGTTCCTGGTCCAGGCCAAGGACGGCAGTCAGGGTTGGGTCGACGAGAGATATCTGACTCTGCGGCCGGTGGATGATTTCTATGTCCGCCGTTGGGGGCGGCTGCGGTCGGCCCCGCAAGCCGGCAGCAAGAGCGTCGGCCGCCTCCGGGTGAATGACCAGGTCAAAGTGCTGGAGACCAACCCGGCGGGCTGGGCCAAGGTATCGGTGAAGCGCACCGGGGACACGGGGTGGATCGAAATGACCAATCTGTCCACCAGTAAGGTGGCGGTGCGCCGCTACCGCAAGTCCGGTGCGGGCGCGTCCAAGACCGGTGGTGCAGAAGAGGCTGCTTCGGAAGCTGCGACCCCAGCCGGCGCCTCCGGCTTAGGGCCCAAGGCCGCCGAAGCCGCGGAATCGCCGGCCCCAAAGGCCCCCAGCCAGCCCAAGGTACGGCCGGAGATGTTTGACGCCTTCTGATCCGAAGGTCGTCCTCATTGCCAAAGGGATTTTGGGGAATTTGACAGCCAACAAGAGGAATGAATCTGCGGCAAACGCTATATTTGTGCTATTCTGGGCAGACGCAGCACCGTGGGGAATAAAGTTCCGGCGTAATGATGACGATTACATCCAGAGGACAAGGAGGTTGGATATGACCATGGCAGTGAGAACGATGCGCTGGACCCTCATGGGGTTAATTATGGGGGCCGTGGCCCTGGCGGGATGTGCGGGGCTGCAAACCAGTCAGGCCCAGAGTACGGAGCAGTTGCTGTCCGCCTCGGGATTCGTTATGAAGATGGCGGACACGCCCGCCAAGCAGGCCAAACTCAGTACCCTGATGCAGTATCGGCTCGTCCCGCATGACCGCAAGGGCAAGATTCTCTACGTCTATGCCGACGCGGCCAATAACCGCCTGTTCGTCGGCGACCAGAACGCCTATCAGAATTTCCAGGCCCTGGCGGTAGAGAAGCAGATTGCCCAGGA
>CAYNMI010000060.1:8168-10960 GCA_964398095.1 uncultured Desulfobacca sp. | reverse complement strand
TGGTGGGGGCCACGTAGGATTCAAAGGTCTTGCGGATGCGCTCCCGCTCCCGCTCTTCCGCCAGGAAGCGCTGCATGGTGACGCCCAGATAGATGAGGACGGTGAGACTCAGGGGATAAAACAGCTCCAATTCGAGGCCCAGGCGGGTGAACAGGTAATAGTTGATGACCACGTAGGATTCCATGACGATGAGGGTGAAGATGAAGGCCCAGGCGGCGGAGAACCGGGGGAGCGTCGAGCCCAGCAGGATTGCCAGGCCCACGAGGATCAGCAGCATGAGGAGCAGGGCGAAGGACGGGGTGTGGATGAAATCGCCCCGGAGCAGGTTGTCCATGATGGTGGCCTGGACCTCCACCCCGGGGAAGTTCCCGGAGAACGGCGTGACCCTGAGGTCGTAGATGCCCACCGCGGTGGCCCCCACCAGGACGATCTTGTCCTTCAGGGCGTTGGGCGGCAGGGTGCCGTTCAGGACCGCGGCGGCGGAATAGGTAGGGATTTGGCCCTCGGGGCCCAGAAAATTGATGAGCATGCGGCCATAGCGGTCCACGGGGATCGAGCGCCGCCCCAGGCGAATATTCTCCACGCCCCAGCGGGAAAGGGTGATGGCCATGGGGGCCCGGTGCTCATACTGGGACACGGTCACCAGGGAGAGGGGGGCAAAGAACTCGCCGCCATACATGACGGCCATGGGGAACCAGCGCACGGACCCGTCGGGATCGGGAATCATGTTGAAATAGCCGTCGCCGGCGGCGGCCCGGACGATATCCGGGAGATTGCGTTCAATGCCGGCGGCGCCCACCAGTTGGACCTGGGAGGGTTTGGTATCCAGGAGGCGCACCACGTTGTAAGTGGAGTCCTTGAGGAAATTAGCCTCCATGAGCTGGTTCGGCCGCACCCCGCCGGCCTTGCCGCCCAGACTCCGGAAAAAGTACCCGAGGATGGTGGGGGGACCCCGCTTGATGGCCCCGGCCAGGAGACGGTCCACGTCGGCCTCCCGGCGCTTGGCCTCCAGAAGTTTCAGGATTTCCGGGGAGACCTTCCGCCGGGCCAACTCCAGGCACAGGTTATTGATGGTCTGATAAGCCACCGTCTCTTCTTTTTCGGCAAAAATGATGTCCAGGGCGATGACCCGGGGACCGGCCTGCTTCAGGCGGGTGAGAAGCCGGGCCAGGTCCTCCCGGGACCAGGGCCAACGGCCCACGGCCTTGAGGCTGGCGTCATCAATGGCCACGATGGCCACTTGCTTGCCGGACTCCCGGGCGCCCCGGAACCGGAACTTGAGATCGTAGAGCTTGAGTTCGAGAAACTCGCAGAAGGTGGGACGCCAGACCAGCAGAGCGGACATCAGCAGGGTGACGCCGACGATCCAGCGCACGATGGGGGACTTAACAAAAGCGGCCAGGCGACGCATCATGGGTGAAAACCAGGCGCTCGGTCAGTTGAGGTCATGGTCCGGTGGCCGGCAGCGCGGACCCGGTCCACAGGGTGCCGCGTCCATCATAAGGAGAGACGCGGCATAAGTAAATATTTTTAGTAAGGTTCGTGAAAATATTGGCGAGACCCGAAGGGGGGCCGAGAAAAAAGGCAAGGCGGACCGGGGTTAGGCACCCCGGCCCAGCCCCCCCACTGGGGGAGGGTCCAGGCAATATATAGAGAGGGGAGAGCCGGGATCCGGCCCTAGCGCTCGCCGCTGCCGCCAATGACGGTGTAGCTGCCCGAACCGCCACTGTTGGAGGGCGAGGTGACCGTAACGGGGGGGGCCTGGACCTGCTGCGGCACCACCTTGGGGGGCACCGTCACGGTGGTGAGGATGGTTAAGGTATTCGAGGGCCCCGGCGGACTGATGGAGGCCGCCAGGTTGGCACCCAGGTTGCCGGCAGGGGCCGCGACGGGACCCGGAGTATGGCGGTTGCGGGCCTGGCTGGCGGCATAGGTGGCCAGTTGGCGCATGAAGAGCTCGCGGTCCTGCTGGGTGAGGGTAAAGGGCTGGGTGGGGGGCAGGTTCCCGGCCACGGTGGTGCCCTGCATGGATTGCAGGAAGACCCAGCGGCTGGAGCCGTTGTTCCAGCCGAAGGAGAAGGCCACCTTAAAGGCCTTGAGGAAGCGCCGGCTGACTTCAGGGAAGACATTGCCCACCTGGGTGCGCCCTTTGAAATTGAGGATCGTGGAGCTGTTGGGGTAATTGCGCAGGCCGAATTCGGTGCCTCTGACGCCCACGATAGCGGTTTGAGTCTTGACGATGAAATCCGGCTCCTGGGATTTGAGGATTTTGTTGACCACGGCCAGGGCCAGGCCCTGAAAGATTTTCAACACCCCCCGGCGCTTGCCCCGGGCGGGTTCGTACTGGAACTCCTCAATAGCGATGCGGCTTTCCGGCGATAAAGTCAGGATGGAATCATCGACAAAGGTTATCTGAGCCTTGGACAGGGCCTTGGTGCGGATGACATCCGCGGGGGCCACCGTATCACCTACCTTGAGGGGAATGGCCGGCAGTTTACCCCCTTTCAGGAGGTCCACCCGACCCTCCACCTGGGTCAAACGGCCCACGGCCGCGGCGCCGGCCGAGTCCGTGAGGGCCAACACCAGGGCAAGAATAATCAACAGAATCCCTGCGTAATTGACCGGAAGCGTCTGAAAGGCGAAAAAGGCCAGGATGAGAGAGATGGCCCCGATAACCCCCGGGAAGATGGCCCCGGGATGTGAAAGCTCAAAATACAATCCCGCCATGCCGATCATCATAAGAAGATAGGCAATGTTGGGATCGCTCAAGGTCTTCAAGATCTTATCTCTGA
>CAYNMI010000060.1:0-8158 GCA_964398095.1 uncultured Desulfobacca sp. | reverse complement strand
GATCTTTCCCTCCGAGGATCCGGGCCGCGAACGGGGCGGGTCAGGATGGGGTGCAGAGGCGGTTCCTGCCGGGTCTTTCCTGAGGTTATCGGCATTTTGAGGGAAAGCTTGATTTTCGTGCCGGGCCGGGGGCCCGAGGGGTGGGCGGGGAAAGGGGGAATGCCGTTTTCAGTTTTCAGTAAAATAAGGCTGGGAGTTCATTTGATGAGGGAAGGGTGGAGCTAAAACAATCATCAACCGGTACAGGAGTTATTCCCCCTCCCGCCGGGGGAGGGGGAATTGTGGGAATGACGGCAGTTCTTTAAGGGCCGCAAAGCCCGGCGTCAGTTAGGCGCGCCCCCGGGGGGAAGCGTCACCGTCCGCTCTAGGTTTCCGGCACCCCTTGTTGGTTGTGATGATGCGCGCCGCTGGGGGGGCCCGGCCTGTTGTGGTGGTGGAATCCCGGGGGGACGGAGCAGGCCGGGGGATGCGGCGGCCCGGGGGCTCTATGCCTCTGTCTGCGCTCCGCCCGGGCCGGCCCGGCCCTGGGGCCCCTTGGCCTGTGGACCATGCCTCTCCTCATGTGGGCGGCTGGACCATGAATATGTCTGGCCGGGATTTGCACGCAAGGATTGGTGATGAAGTTGGTGAGTCTAAAGCCGGGATGGAAGCCAATCCGTCCGGGGCCCGGGCCATGGAAGTGCGTGGTCATGGGCCCCGGGTGGTGGAGGAAGGGGTGGTTTCTCGTGATAAAGTTGACCGGCAGGAATCCGCCGCCGGGGTGGCCGGACCCCATCCCATGCATCCACATGGCGCCTCGGGGCTGGCCGAAGGCACGACCGGCGTATTGCTGCATGAAGTGCCGGTTAGCCCAGGCGGCCATGGCGCCTCTGCCCAGGAATGACGGATGACTATAGCCGGCCCCATAGCCAAAGCCGGACCCGTAGCCTGAGGCATAACCGCCGCCGAACCCATAGCCGTGGTTGGGCATGGTCTGGGGCGACTGATTCCAGAAGAGCACCTGGGTGGCGGATGAGCCCGAGGAAGCCCAGGGGTAGCCGAACAGATGGGCGGCGTTGGCGCCGTAAAAGGTAGCGTCCAGAGTGTAATCCTGGGTGATGGTGACGGGCCCGGCGTAGACCCCCCGGTTGCCATAAGTACCATCGGGGTTGTAGTAGTTGCCGAACCAAATAGTGGCCACCCCGGTCCGGACGCCGTTCGGGTCGCCGCTCACCACGCCGGAGATCCTGTTGGATACGGCCGCCAGATTGAAGGGGGAAAAGCTGAAATTGGTCGAGGATTTATTGGTGAGGACGAAATTGGCCCGGCTGGGAAGGTGGGTTTCCCCGGTAACTTCGTAGACCAACAGGTCCGCCGAGATGGGGAAGTTATTCCGAATGGTTTCCCTGCGGAACCAAGGCCGGGACGTGCTTCGGGTGGTGGTGGACGACGTCTGGGTGAAGAATACGCCGGGGGTTTGGGTGTTGGCGCCGGTTTCCGTGCCGGTCTCCGTGCCGGAAACGAGAAGCCCGGCAAAGGTTCCGGCATAACTATTATAGGTCAGACTGCCGTCGGGGTTGAGGCTGAGCGTCCCGGTGGCATTGACCGCGGTGCTGCCGTTCGCCCCGGAGGTATCGGTAGTGAGACCGGTTAAGGTAAAGTTGCCGGTGAGGAGTTGTCCCAGGGTGCCGCTCACCGTGGCGGTCATCTGGGCCTGGTAGACTTCGGTGATCATGGAGGAGGGGAAGGGCGAACTGGTGCTGTCAGTCGTCCGGGTGGCGGTGACGCTGGAAGTGAAATAGCCCGAGGCAATATCGGCCGGTTGCGTCGTGCCGGTGGCATCCCGGAATCCCCAGGTGGAATAATTGACCGCGGCCTGGGTGGCGGAAGCGGGAGTCACTACCGTATAGCCATAGAGATATTGTATGAAGGTATAATAGGCCGGGGAGGGCGAGGGCTCCGGCGTTGGTGTCGGCGTGGGCGCTGGCGGCGTCGAAGTGGGGGGGATGGTGACGATCACCAGGTTGGTGCCGGGCAACTGGGTAACGGTTCCCAACCCGCCCGAGAGGTCAGCGCCCCCGGTTCCGGTGGTCCCGAGATCCATGATGAAGGTGGTGGCCGAACCGCCTCCGGTCGTACCCCCGCCGCCGGAGCTGCTGCCGCCGGAAGTGCCGGAACTGCCTTGACCTTGACCTCCACCGCCGACGTTACTAAAATGTTGCATGAAGGAATTGAACATGCCTTGGGTAACGGGAAAGACCGGGCCGGGAGGCTGCCCCTGGCCCACCGAGGTGCCCTGCATGGCGTGCAAAAACACCCATTGTCCCGCTCCGGGGCCGAAGGAGTAGGCGATGGCAAAGGCCCGGCGGAAGAGTCGGCTCGCCACCGGCAGGATATTGCCCACCTGGAGGAGGCCCTCAAAATTCATGATCGTGGAACTGTTGGGTAAGATTTGCACCCCGAATTGGGTGCCCCGGACCCCCATGATGGCGGTATTGGTCTTGACCACGAAATTCGGCTCTTCCACCTTGTAGATCTTGCTCACCACTACCTGGGCCACTCCCCGGAAGAGTTGCAGCACGGCATTGCGTTTTTTCTGAACCGGGTCGACCAGATAATCTTCGATGGCAATCTTGCTCTGGGGCCCAATGGCCAGGGTGGATTTATCCATGAAGGTGATCCGGGCTTTGGACGCGGACTTGGTCCGGAGGACATCCTTTGGCTGCATGCCATCCCCGAGTTTAGCCGGGATGGCCGGGAGTTGCCCGCTGCGCATCACGTCCACCCGGCCGACCACCTGGGTGAGGTGTCCCACCACGTCCGCCTGGGCGCAGTTAAGGGGCGCCAGTTGGCATACCAGGATCACGAATGCCGCCCCGAGAAATAGAATCTTTTTCATAACCGGGCACCTGTTGTGAGTGTCGGCCTCAGAGCCTCCCCATGAGCCGTGAGGGAAAAAACCTACCAGGGAACCATTCCCTGTTCCATAAAGCAGAATGGGGATATACTATAACAGAAAATAATAAAGTTAAAAAGAAAAAATGCCTCTCCCCATTAGGCAGTTTGGGGAGAAAATCGGGATGATGGGTGAAAACTCCCCCGTCGCCGCTGGCCGGGCCTAAGAGGGAGGCAGGTCAAGTGCTCCAGCAAAACTGCTGCGGTGGGGAGCAGAACAATCAGGTTGCTACGGATTTCGCATCATTGCGGTCAGGCGGCCCCGGCTAGTAATGATATGCCAACTGGCCCCCGACGATATAACGGTGATAATTATACAGGTAAATATTAGATTTGTCACGGATATAATAAAGATGGATATTGAGTTCCACGCGTTTGGTAAAGGCATAGGTAGCCGCGCCCCCCACCATGAGAATCTCGTCATAGCGCTTGGGTTGGTCGACCAGAGGCGCTCCCAGGACGTTACCGACGGTGGCGCCGTCATAAAAGGTATGCGCAAAAGGCTGGCTCGTGAGGTCTACAAAGAGATTGCATTTCAGCTTCTCAGTAATGGGCCAGAGGGCCGACAGGAGCAGGTCGTAGCTGGCGCTATCCCAGTTGCTGCCGTTGGTGGTATTGTTTTGATAGGCGAAGCGGGCCTGGAGATACCCCGTTTGCTTTTTGAAAAAGTAATAAATCCCGGCACTGCCGCCCCAGACCCTGCCGCTGCGGTCATCCTGGGGAAAATACACCGGGGTCCAGTAATATTGGCGGTTATACCTGCCGCCCACTTCCAGGCCGACATGCTCGGTGAACAGATGGAGATAGGTGGGGGTCAGGAGGAAGCCGGTGAAATATTTGTCTGACTGCAAATCCATATAGGTATAACTGAAGGGGAGCCAGAAGCGGCCATTTTTAAAGCTATAGGTGGGGGTTAGACCCAGAAAGTGGCTCATGATGTCGTAACCCTGGACCGCGGGGTGAAAATTCTGGAAATAGGAGTATTGGGTCAAAACGCTGAAGGGACCCGCGGGCAAAAAAGTATATTCCAGTAAGGCGGTCTGGGAAAACACGGCGCTGGCCATTCCGGAGACCGTGGTCACCGAGGCGCCGCCGCCGGGGGCCAGGGTGACGTTGGAGTCGTACTCAATGGCCGAGGACACGGTGATGTGGAAGGGGCGCAGGTCTTCCAGGCGCTTGGATACCGCCCCCATGTAGCGCTTGGCGAAATCCGCGGTGGGGCTCTGGGGGTTGAGGTCAATGGTCTCCTGGAGGCCCTGTTTGGCTTCCTTGAAGCGCTTGAGCGCGGCCAGGGCCAGGCTGGCCTGAAACTTGGCCTCCTGGGCCACCTTGGGCTCCGCCTGGGCCTTGTTGAAATAATCCAGGGCTTCGCTATACTCGCCCTGTTTGGTGGCCGCCATGCCCTGCAAAAAGGCGGTCTGACCCGGCTCGTAGCCCGAGGCCGCCAATTTCTGCAAGATGGGCCCGGCTTCCTTGGGCCGGTCCAGGGCCAGGAGGGTATCGGCCATCATTAACTGGGCGGGGTGAAAATCGGGTTTGAGCTGCAAGGCCTCCTGCAAATATACTGCGGCCTTGGGGTAGTTGAGCATGAGGCGGTAGACTTGCGCCAGCAGGAAGGCCTTTTCCGGGGTATGGGTGCCTTTGTTCCAGGCCTGGGTCAATTGGGCCAAGGCCTCGTCGTAATTTTCCTGTTTCAGGTTGTTGACGGCCTGCTGCACCAGGACATCGTCATAGGGGGTAACCGCCGCGCTGGGCGGGATGCAGGACAGGAACAGAAAAACCACACATGACAAGATGAAGCCATTTCGCCCGGCCACTCTCCCCCAGCGTTTGCCGGCCACGAGCACTTCCTCCCCCGGAAAATTTTGCTACGCTATGATAGCATAACGTAATCCAATGTAAAGAGTTTTTATTGGCTTTTGAATAAAATAACATCCATGATATCATAGTCTTGCAGTGCAGAGGGCAAGGGGTAAGCGGTATCCAGACGGCCCGGGCGGCGGCGGGGCCCGGCGGCCCAGAGGGTCTCAGGAATCGGAGGATGGGTGCGGTTGAGAAACCTGCTCGAGGTGAGATGATGGCAGCGGAATTGGCAGAACGGTCCCGGATCAAGGCCAGATTTTCCCGGGAACTGGCGGCCTTGAAGGACAACCTGATGGAATTGGCGCACCTGGCGGCCACCGCCATGGAGCAGAGCGTCGCGGCCGTGTTGACCCGGGACGGGGACCTGGCCCGCCGGGTGATCGCCGGGGATGCCGCGGTCAACAACCTGGAGGAGGCCATCGACGAAAAATGCGTGCGCCTGATCGCCTTGTTCCAGCCGGTGGCCGGGGACCTGCGCCAACTTATGGCCATGGACCATATCATCACCCAATTGGAGCGCATCGGCGACTCCGCCACCAATATCGCCGAAGAGGTGCTCACCCTGGCACAGTGGGCCCCCCGGCCCATTCATCCCCGCCTGGAGTTTATGGCGCAAAGCGTCCAGGAAATGGTGCGCCAGAGCCTGGAGGCCTTTTTCCGGAGCAATTCGCATCTGGCCCGGCAAGTCTGTCTGGCGGACGCCGACGTGGATGCCATGGACTACGCCATTATCCAGGACCTGCTCCAGGAAATGACCGGGGCCCCGGAGTCCGTCGTTCCGGCCCAGAGCCAGATTAACATCGTGCGCAATCTGGAGCGGGTGGGGGACCATGCCACCAACATCGCTGAACAGGTGGTTTACATGGTGGAGGGCGAGAGCGTCCGGCACCGTTGCCAGGGATAAATGACCCGTCCGGCGGGGCCGCTGGGAGACACTGCCCCTGGGCCAAAAAACCCTTATATCTCTTGACAAATCCCCCTACTCTTATTACCTTTTAAGTTTGAAAATGAAACCGACAAGCGTCATGGAACTCCTGGGAGAGCGGGATACCTGGGTACTGAAAACCGTGGTGGTCCAGTACATCGTCACTGGGGAACCGGTGGGGTCCCGGACCGTGGCCAAGACCTCGGGCCTCAACCTCTCACCGGCCACCATCCGCAACCTCATGCTGGACCTGGAAGAGCGGGGCTTTCTGCACCAGCCCCACACCTCGGCCGGGCGGACCCCCACTCCCAAAGGCTTCCGGTATTACGTGGACCACATCCTGCCCGTCCAGGAGTTGGGCCGGTCCATGCAGCAACTGATCCAGGAGGCCTTCTCGCCCCCGGCCCACGAGCCGCAGGAGTTGTTCCGCCAGGCCTCCCGGGTGTTGTCCATGGTGAGCGGCCATCCCGCCCTGGTGCTGGGCCCGCGCCCCCAGGGCATGCGCCTCAAGCATATTCAGTTCATCCACCTGAGTGAAGATGGGGTGCTGACGGTCCTGGTATCCCAGGATAACCAGGTGCAGACCAGATTCGTGCGCACCGAAAGCCGTTTCTCCCAGGAGGTGCTGGACCGCTTCAGCGCCTACCTGAACGAGCTGTGCCAGAACCTGACCCTGGGGGAGTCCCGGCACCGGATCCTGGTCAAGATGGAGGAAGAGAAGAGCCTGTTCGACAAGATGCTGTCCCAAGCCTTGAGCCTCAGCCGGCAGGCCCTGCAAAATGACGAGGAAGACGAGCTCTATATCGACGGCACCAGCCAGATCCTGGATTACCCGGAGTTCAGCGCCGATGTGGACAAGATCCGGGGCATTTTCAAGGCCTTTGAAGAAAAGCACCAACTCGTCACCCTGCTGGATCAAACCATGGCGGCCCAGGGAGTGCAGATTATTATCAGTCCGGAGGAACTGCCGGAGATGCAGTTGTCCCTCGTGGCTTCCTCCTATGGTTCCCGGGAAACGCCCTTGGGGTGCCTGGGAGTTATCGGCCCCATGCGCATGGATTACGCTCGCCTGATTCCCATAGTGCGCTACACGGCCTCTATGGTCACGGACCTGCTCACCCGGCGGCAGACCTGAGTCGAACGCCCCTGTTGCCGGGTCCATCTCAGGAGGCCCGGTGGCGGGAGGGCCGGGTAATTTTTAGGCGGTGGCACGTATGACAAGGAGAAAAGGATTTATGACCTTATCCAAGTCCGATAAGGGTTCGCAGGAAACGGAGACCCTGAATGAGAAGACTGCGCCGGAAGTGACCCCGGAGATTTCGGGGGATCTCACGGAGCTGCAACATCAGCTGCAAGAAAAAACCCAGGAAGCCGCAGAGAACTATGACCGCTTGCTCCGGCTGGCCGCGGATCTGGAAAATTTGAAAAAGCGCCAGGAGCGGGAACGGGCGGACTTGCTCCAATTCGCCAATGAGGGCCTCGTCAAAGAACTGCTGCCGGTGGTGGACAATCTGGAGCGAGCCTTGGAACATGGCCGGCAACTGGAGGCGCCGGAGGCGTTACTGGAAGGCATTGACCTGGTTTGCCAGGGGTTTCTCAAGGTCCTGGGCCGCTTCGGCGTCACCCCGCTGGACAGCGTGAGCCAGCAGTTCGACCCGGCTTTTCATAACGCGGTGATGCAGGAAGAAGCGCCGGAATTCCCGGACAACCGCGTCATCAAAGAATTACAGAAGGGCTATCTGCTGAACCAGCGCCTGCTGCGGCCGGCCATGGTGGTGGTGGCCCGCAATCCCCAAAATACTGAAAATACCCAAACCGATACAATGGTTCAGGAGGAAAGATAAATGTCCAAAGTTATAGGCATCGATTTAGGCACCACCAATTCCTGTGTGGCCATTATGGAAGGTGGCGAGCCTAAGGTCATCCCCAATGTGGAGGGCACCCGCACCACGCCTTCCGTGGTGGCCTTTACCGATAGCGGCGAAAGGTTGGTAGGGCAGATCGCCAAGCGGCAGGCCATCACCAATCCTTTAAATACCGTGTTTTCCGTCAAACGGCTCATCGGCCGCAAATTTGAGGACCCGGAAGTGCAGCGGGACCTCAAAGTCCTGCCGTACAAGATTGTCCGGGCGGAAAACGGCGATGCGCATATTGATATCCGGGGCAAGGTCTATTCCCCCGCGGAGATCAGCTCCATGATCCTTAACAAGATGAAGCAGACCGCGGAGGAGTATCTGGGCGCCAAGGTGACCGAGGCGGTGATCACCGTGCCGGCCTACTTCAACGACGCCCAGCGCCAGGCCACCAAAGACGCGGGGCGCATCGCCGGCCTCGAGGTGCTCAGGATCATCAACGAGCCCACCGCGGCGTCCATGGCCTATGGCCTGGATAAGAAGAAGGACGAACGCATCGCGGTGTTCGATCTGGGGGGCGGCA
>CAYNMI010000059.1:0-10984 GCA_964398095.1 uncultured Desulfobacca sp. | reverse complement strand
TTTTTCAGGGCTTCCAGGCCGTCCATGTCGGGCATGACCAGGTCCAGGAGGATGGTTTCAAAGGACTGGCGCTCCAGGAGGGCGAGGCCCTGTTTGGCGCCGGCGGCCAATTCCACGCGGTAGCCCTGCCGGGAGAGAATCTGGAAGCAGGCGTCCCGCATGGCTTTGTCATCATCAATCACCAGAATGTGCGCCGAGGTCTCGGGCATGGGGCAGAATTTCCTTTCACTAGTCAACTGGTTATTATTTCGTAAATTTTTGATTTTATTCTATAAAAACCACCCCGAGCCTGTCAAGGGAAACGATGGCGGCCCAATTGGCCACTTCTGATATATGACAACTTCCTCTGAAATATTGGAGATCTTGCGATTCTGGAAAGATCTGCGCTTTACCACGAAAGTCCCACCATAAGGGGGAGCCACCGGCTCGCCCCTATAACAGATTATCAGGTTCGGGGCCGCCCGCACCGATGCAGCCATAGATAGGCCGCCGCGTCTCAGCTTCACGGCAATTTCCAGAGCAGAGCCCTACGGCTTACCCCTTCCCCCGCCGCCGGTTTTTGTGGTAAAAGGGCGGCAGAAGGAGATGCGGTGGGTCTCAAACTCTTCATTCCCTGCTTCCTGGATCAGTGCGCCCCGCACGTGGCCAGGGCGGTGACCGGACTCCTGGCGCGCCTGAACGTGGTTTGGGAATATCCTGCCGACCAGACCTGCTGCGGCCAGTTTGCCTGGACCACAGGCGATGCGGCCACGGCCCGGCGTCTGATGCGCCATTTTCTCCGGGTCTTTGCCGGAGCCGAGACCATCCTGTGCCCCAGCGCCTCCTGCACCTACCTGGTGCGGCGCGGCTACCCCCAACTGGCCGAAGACCCCCGGGAACAACAGGCGGTGGCGGCCCTGGCCTCCCGGGTCAGGGAGTTGGGCGAGTGGCTGGCCGGGATAGGTCCGCTTCCCTGGACCCCAAGTTTTAAGGGCTCCCTGGTCCTGCACCAGTCGTGCAAGGCCAGACAACTGGGGGTCTTGCCCCAGGCCCGGGAAGTCTTGTCCGGGGTGGCGGGCCTGGAACTGCTCACGATTTCACCCTATTATACCTGCTGCGGCTTTGGGGGGACCTTCAGTCTCCAGCACCCCGAACTCTCCCGGGAGATCGGTGAGGCCTACCTGGCCGCGGTGGCGGCCACCGGCGCCGCCGGGTTGGTGTCCCTGGATTACAGCTGCCTCCTCCATTTGCAGGGCCTCAGCGTCCCTCCGGCCCGGGACCTGAGGTTTTACCACCTGGCGGAAGTCTTGACCATGGCCGGATAACCGGCCCTAAGGAATGGTCAGAAGGAACGTCATATTGCCGCATCGACAGGCAACCGGAGATTAGCATTGCCCATGGATAATCATACGAGGACTGATCAGCCTTCTTTTTGGGGGCAACTCCTGATGGTAGGAATTCCCGGCCCCCGCCTGGATGTGGTGGCCCGGGAACTGGTGCGGGACCTGAAGGTGGGGGGCATCATCCTCTTTGCCCGCAATATCGAGACCCCGGAGCAGGTCTGGGAGTTGACCCGGGACTTGCAGCGGGAGGCCCTGGCGGCCACGGGGCGGCCCTTGCTCATCGCGGTGGACCAGGAGGGCGGCCGGGTTCAGCGCCTGAAAGCACCTTTTACCATCATTCCGGCGGCCCGGGACCTGGGCCTGACGAAAACCCCGGAGGAGGTGGAAGCCCTGGCCCGGCAAGTAGCCCGGGAACTGGCCCTGGTGGGGATTAACGTCAATCTGGCCCCGGTCCTGGATATGGCCCGCACCCCGGCGTGCCCCCTGTGGGACCGGGCTTACGGCCAGGAACCGGAGCAGGTGAGCCGCTTCGGAGTGGCCGCCATCCGGGGCTACCTGTCCGGCGGCCTTATCCCGGTGGCCAAACATTTTCCGGGATTGGGGGACACCCTGGTGGACTCCCACGAGGTCCTGCCCCTGGCCCAATCCGGGGACCCAAACCGGGAGGCGGACCTGGTGCCCTTCCGGCAGGCAGTGGCCGCCGGCGTGCCCATGATCATGACCGCCCACCTGAAGGTGCCGGCCTGGGAGGAACGCCCGGCCACTCTATCCCCGGTGGCCTTACAGGAATGGCTGCGCCGGCGCTTGGGATTTCAAGGGGTGATCATCACGGACGATTTGGAGATGGGGGCCATCGCCACCCGGTTGCCGGCGCCCCAGGGGGCGAGGGCGGCCCTGACGGCGGGGGCCGACCTCCTCCTGATCTGCCAAGACTGCCTGGCTGCCTGGGAGACCGCCCGCCTGCTGGCCGACGACGCCTCCCTGGCCTCCCGGGGCCGGGAGGCCGCCGCGCGTCTGCGTTCCCTCAGAGAATCCCGGCAAACCCGGATCGCGGCATTAAATGAGGTGCAGACCTACTTCGCGGGTCGGCCTCAACCTTAATGACGGAGGCCATGGGAAATATCTCCCGGCAAGGCTGCGCCGGAAGGAGGCGGCTTTATGGTTTCCCTATGGAATTGGAGTTTTGGCGGATTCTTATTTAACGCGGCTTGAAAAATATAATGGCCGGGAGGGGGAGCCCGGCCATTTTGGAGAAAGGAGAAATTGGTTTTGGGTATTTTCGGGGGTAACCTGTCTTATAGCATTGCATTAATGGTGCCAAATACCCTTAATGGCTTCAGAGTCAATAATAGCAAGCCTTTGCAGAGATCGGGGGATTTGCCGTCAAGGATTTCGGTTCAAATTATTGTACGAAACCGGTCACCAAAGCCCGGCTACCCTTATGGTCTCCCGGCGGTAACCTCAATGGTGGCCTACAAAAACTCCCTGACCAAAAATTTTAACCGACTGCCAACGCAGTCAAAACCCGGCTACAAGGGGAAACGCCTGAACCCCGCTTCTCCCTTATTGGCCTCGATCCGCTAGGCCCGGCGCGGCCGCGGCCAGGACCGTCTCCGGGGAAAGCGCTCTCAGGCAGTGGGACTCCGGACAGGCGATGGTGCGGCCGGCCGCACACGGGGCCTCGGGACAAGGCGCCGCCAGGGTTCGCACCCGGGGCCCCAGCGGCGCCCACACCCGGGGATCGGTGGGGCCGAACAAGGCCAGAACCTCTGGCTTCCCCAGCGCCGCGGCCAGGTGGGTCAGGCCGCTGTCGTTCCCCAGGTACATCCGGCAGCGGGATAATACCCGGGCTACCCGGGCCAAGGGGAGGTTGGCCAGGAGAACCTGAGCCTGAGCCTGAGCCAGGGCTTCAAGATACGGCAGCATGGCCCCTTCCGCAGGGCCCGCCAGCCACGCCACTCCCAGGCCATACTCCCAGGCCAGGGCCCGGCTGACTTCGTAGTAATGCGCCAGGGGCCAGTTTTTCATAGGGTGGCCGCTCCCCGGGGCCACCGCCAGCCAGGGCCCGGGGCCGGGCAGCTCCGGCAAGTCCTTATTCTGACCCGGTCCCAGCTCCAGTTTGAAGGGGAGGGGGACATAATGAAGTCCCAGGGCGGCGAGATGACGGGCCTGGAGGGCCGCCACCGCCTCGACGCCGGTCTCCGGGAAAGAGGGGAGCCAATGGACCGCGGGGATGCCCGCCAGATGCAGGCGGGCCTGCAGGATAGATTGGGGGCGGGGGCTGAAGACCATGGCCAACTGGAACCGGGCCAGGCGCTCCCGAATCTGGGCCGGCAAGACTCCGTCACTGAACAGGTGGGCCCATCGGGCCTCGCGGCTGTCCCACACTTCATCCAGGGGGAGGCTGCGGGCCAACAGGCCCCAGCGCTCCGGGTGCCCCAGGGCGGTGATGCGGGCTGGGGCATAATGTCGGCTGAGGGCCTCCAGGGCCGGAGCCGCCAGGAGCAAGTCCCCCAAGGCCCCCTGGTGCCAGATAAGAATTTTCTTTATTCCCAAGTAATTACCGAAAATTCACAATGTCATTGTCTTTGGACCAGGCCTTTGGTAAAATCCCGTCATTTGCCCAGGGGGCCTGATTCCTGGGAAATTGCAGTTGAGATCATGATAACCGATTGTCCGGAGAAAATAAATGGCCCCGCCGCGGAGCTAACCCCGATTGGTTTATACCCCCTTTTAAGCATTAATCACCTGAATATCATAGCCATAGGGATTATGAGGAAATTTCTGGATGATCATAGTTAATAAAAAGCAATTCTTACTTAATCTTGTCCTGGGAATATTATTCGCATTTTTATTATTGTGTTATATTGAAACGATCATTACGTTTAAACATCAGGAAGATAAGTCTGATTTTTATAAATTCTATATATCTGCCAGGTATTTTTTGGAAGGAAAGGATATCTATGCACCAGTCCCCATGACTACATTAAAAAATCCCATGGATAAAATAATTGAAAAAATGAAAATAAAGACGACTAAACCAACTATACCTATAAGAACTACACTACATCCAAATTTAAATCCACCGTTCGAGACTTTGCTATTGGCACCAATAGGATTAATAAGTTATGATAAAGCTTATATTATTTTTGCAATTATATCTTTATCTTTTGGATTATTAGCCGCTGTCCTAATTTCGAATGAAGTTATTTATGCCAAACATGATTTGGCTGCTTTGCTAACAATAATGATTATTATTCTATTGTACTTCCCTACCTGGATAAATATAGTTTATGGACAATTTGCTTTGATAGTGCTTTTCTTGATTACTTCAGCTTGGATAGCGGTCAAGAAGGGCAGAGATGCGCTTTGCGGTTTAATCTTGGGGCTGGCCATGAGCCTTAAACTATTTGTTGGCTTGTTTCTCATATTTTTTTTGGTGCGGCGTCGCTGGCGATTATTGCTATGGTTTTGCGCTACATTTGTTCTCCTGAGTCTGCTCCCGCTATTAGTCTATGGGATTGGCACCTATAAAAATTATCTGACCATCCTGTCCCAAATCACCTGGTATGCGGCAAGTTGGAATGGTTCCTTCCTGGGCTTTTTTAGCCGCATTTTCGGCGGTTCGGAAAACGTACCCCTGGTTGATTACCCCGCCCTGGCCCGGTTCTTGACCAACCTGTGCTCCTTGGCCTTTGTCTTCTGGTTAACCTGGTTGGCCTGGCCTCGGGCTCAAGAGTCCCGCCCGGAGGCCTTCGACCTGGGTTTCTCCCTGTGCATCGTGGGCATGTTGCTCATCTCGCCTCTGGGTTGGATGTATTATTTCCCTGTCTTAATAATCCCCGCCGCGGTGGCCTGGCGCCTGGCCCGGAAAAGTAATTCCCCTCTTCGATATCATACCATGATTATCCTTGCCTGGTTATTGGGCACCATTCCCCAATTTCTCATCCCCTCGGCAGAAATGAATACCCCCCAACTCTGGTTCACCTGGGCCGGTTTTTACTTCTACACTTTATTATTATTTAGTTTCATTATCGGGAGCTTGGCCCGGGGATTGAACCAGGCCCCCCATGCGGACGAAATCGGCCTAGCCGCCCCCGCCAAGTCTTAGATTATCCCCCTGAACTCCACTGGCTGAATGCCGTGCCGGATGGCAGTTTCCCGACAACTAGGCCCGGGGTCTGGCCGACCCAAGGCCACCCCGGTTAAGGCTTCGCCGGTTCGGCCAGGCGCTGGGCGGTGCGGGTGGCGAATTGCCGGGGCCCCCCGGCCTCCCCCTCCAGCAGGGTCATGACATCCTGGAAGAGTTGGCGGTTCAGGTCCCGCGCCGCCCCTTGTCCGGCCAGCAATTCATGGATGGCGTCGGTGATCTCCGGCTCCGTGGCCAATTCCGCCAGAAACTCCCGGGCCCTGGCCGGTTCTACCCGGTGGAGCAGCACCGCGGCCAGGACCACTTTGGGGTCGCCCCCTTCGGCCTTGACCAGATCCTGGGCGTACTGAACGCCTTTGGCCGTCCGGTCCCAGGCCGCCGGGTCTCCTTGCAGGTGCGTCTTGACCCTTGCGGCCAGGAGTTCCTTGAACGTCTGGGCCGCCTGCTTGGCTTTCACCAGGTCCGGCACGCACTTTTCGGCGTACTGGCACCATTCGGCGCAACCCAACTCGATCTTGGGGTTGTAGAACATATGTCCGCACCAGGCGCAACGCCGCCGGGCGTCATCCTTGAAAAACTCGATTTCCGCGCCGCACTTGGGGCATTCCGCCACGAAGATATCATCGGGCTTCCAAAAGCGCGTATCCTGGCCGGGGCATTTCATCTGTTCCATGGCGACCTCATCTTCCCTTAATTTTCTGCTGTTGGAGAACCTGTCCGGCGGTCCCCAGGGTGCAGATAGTTACCGGCAGATTCTTGCCCGAGGCCTCCAGGGCCTGGCGCACGATCTGCACCAACCCGTGACAGCACGGCACTTCCATATTGACAACGGCAATCTCCCGGATATCGTTCTCCTTCAGGATGGCGGTAAGTTTAGCCACGTGCTCCGGGATATCGTCGAATTTGGGGCAGCCGCATACCACCGCCTTGCCTTCCAGATAACGGGAGTGGAAATCCCCGGCGGCAAAGGGGGCGCAATCCGCCGCCACCAGGAGGCTGGCCCCTTTGAGGAAGGGAGCCTTGGGGGTCACCAGACGCAGCTTTACCGGCCAATGGCCCAACGCCGAGGTTCCGGGGGTAGGGGCTGCGGCCCGGTGAAATTGCTGCATGCGGCTCCCGGGGCACACAAAGCCTTCTCCCGGCGGTTCCGGCGCCGGAGCCGGCGCCTCCGGCGGTGTAGTGCCGGGGGCCGGACCCACAAACTCTGCCGCGTCTCGCTCTTCAATGGTCAGGGCTCCCTGGGGACACTCCCCCAGGCAGGCGCCCAGGCCGTCACAAAAGCGGTCTGCGAGTAACTGCGCCTTGCCGTTCACGATTTGAATGGCCCCTTCGGCGCACGACGGCACGCACAGGCCGCAGCCATCACACTTGTCCTGATCTATCCGAATGATCTGTCTTATTCCCATAAGCCTGCTTCCTTGGTTGAGTCAGGGTCGGATGTGAGCGGCATGGTCCAGGTTACCGACTTTGGCGCCACTCTCTGAGCGACATTTTAACTATTATGATTGTCAGCCCTATGACCTAAGTCAATACTTGATAAAAATCCTCGCCCCAAGCTTGGGTTTTGAGGGCGGGGTCAAACGCCTTCCCTGAAATACTTTCAAAATTGAGACAAATAGTTATCGGAGGCTTTGGACAACCAGAGTTGAGAAGCGGAGAAAAATAAGCTTGGAGACGACAGTGGGGGCAACGGCTGGCGGGGAAAACGAACGGAATCCCCTTCTCCGGGTGGTTAAGGGGAAAAATGCCCTGAAATCCAGCCAGGGCGGCAGTCATCCACCGGCGGAAGAGACCCGGAGCAGGCTTTCAGGGCTGTCAATATTGGGGAAATAGCCGGAATTATCTAAGTCCAGATTTGACCCATAAAAGGTTGGCTCTGGCCCGGGTCCGCCAGGGTGATAACCAGGAGGAACAACACGATGGCCGCGGCCAGAATGAAGAGCTGGTTCGTCATCAGGGTATGGATGATTTCCATGAACTGCCTTGACAAGAGGCCCCCCGGTTCTGCGCGGATTTCTGCCAATTATGCTGCAAAATAAATGCCAAAAAATATATCTTATTGAATTTACAATAATAAAATAATAGACTTACTTCTGGTTTTGTTCAGGAAAGTGAACACTATGTCAACTTTTTTGAAAGCCAGTGCAAGCCTGAGGCAGAATCCGCCATAGCTTGGGTCTAGTCTGGAACCGCGAGCCCTCAGCCGCTGCAGAGTCCGCCGGGTCAGAAGTATTTACCCGGCGCCGGTTGGCCGGCCCCCCGGGGCCCGCGGCCCTTGATTCCTGGTGATCTTGTGATACCTTTTAAGTATATTTCAACAGGAGAATCGATCTGATGCTGGAAACGCGTTTCATTCCCCGATTGGGGCGCTCGGTAACCCGGTTGGGCCTGGGCGCCTTGCCCATGGGTCCCTTACAGCGGACCCTGACCGTGGCGGAAGGCGCCAGGGTGGTCCGCGCCGCGGTGGAAGGCGGTATCACCTTCATCGACACCGCCACCCTCTACGGGACCTATGAACACATTGCCCGGGGGCTTGAGGGCTGGCGGGAGCCCGTCACCCTTGCCACCAAGACCCACGCCAAGACGGACCGGGCCCTGGCGGAAAAGCATATCGAGACCGCCTTAAAGGAACTGCACCGGGACACCATTGACATCATGCTGTGCCACTGCGCCCGCCAGCGTTTCCTTGAAGATGAGTGGGGCCCCACCCTGGAGGCGCTCCTGGCCGCCCGGGACAAAGGTTTGGTGCGTATGGTGGGCATGAGCACCCACACGGTGGCGGGGGTGCTGGATGCAGCCCGCCATCCGGAGATGGACGTGATTCATCCCCTCATCAACCTCCAGGGCATGGGCATCATCGACGGCGGCGTGGAGGAGATGCTGGCGGCCATCCGGGAGGCGCACCGGGCCGGCCTGATGGTCTACGCCATGAAATCCCTGGCCGGGGGCAATTTTGTGCCCAACCGGGAGGAGGCCCTGAGCTTCATCTTCGGCATCCAGGAGATCGACGCCGCGGTGGTGGGCATGGTCACCCCCCTGGAAGTGGACTGGAACCTGCGCTTTGCCGCGGGCCGGCCCATCCCCGAAGACCTGGCCCAGGCCACGGCGTTGACCAGCAAACGCCTGAGCATCGTGGCCCTGGCCTGCGAAGGCTGCGGGGAATGTGTGGAGCACTGTGAAAACGACGCCCTGTCCGTGGTGGACGGCAAGGCCGTCGTCGACCACGAGCGCTGCATCCTGTGCGGTTACTGTGCGCCCCACTGCGAGAGGCTGGCCATCCGCATGGTCTGAGCGGTTTTCGGACGGGGGGGCATCGACTCTGGATGGCCGGTGAACCCCGGCCGGACCTGCCACTCTTTACCAGGCCGGGCCATGGTCCCATCCCCCGACCACTCCCCGGCCGCTCCACCTTCTGCTATTTTACTATGAACTTCATTGAGTTAATCGACGCCTTAACTTTTTTCCCCGCCCGCGGGTCAAATCCAGTAACAACCGGGCCACCTTTGGGGTGGTCTCCAACACCGAGGCAAATTCAGCGCTGGATTTCCCTCCCAGATCCGGAGGGTCAAATCATGAACATTTGGCACCGAGGCCTTGTGGCCGGCTTGCTGGCCGGGGTTTTCCTCCTGGGGAGCTTCCCGGCCATGGCGGAGCCCTATCGTCCCAACTTTGACCAGCGGCACCTCTGCCAGGGTTGGCGCGGCGGACATTTGACCCCGGGAGAATTCCGCCACCTGCAAAATCGACAGGCGCGGCTGCGCTTCGCCGAGGCCCGGATGCGGGCCGGCGGCCACCTGAACCGCTCTGAGCGGGCCCGGCTCCACCGCATGGAGAACCGGGCTAACCGGAACATCTATTATTACCGGCATAACAACTACCGGCCGGTTTACTACCGGCCAGTCAGTTGGCGAGGGGGCTGGCGTTAAGCCTCCCCAAAAGCGGCTCGGGGGGCGGCGCCCCGCCCCCTGGCCAGTTTTCCCTATTCCTCATATGACCAAAGCTCTGCTGCGCATCTTCCTGGCGGCTGGCCTGGTGGTGTCAAGCCTGGCATGTGCCACCCCGCGCCCCGTTCTCTATCCCAATGAGCATCTCAAGGCGGTGGGCACCGCGGCGGCCCAGCAGGACATTGACGACTGTCTGAAGCGGGCCGCGGAGGCGGGGCCTGAATCCATACCCGGAGGCCAGGTTGCCGGCTCCACCGCGGTGGGAGGCGCCACCGGCGCGGCGATTGGGGCGGCCGTGGGCGCGGTGAGCGGGCGGGCCGGGGCGGGAGCGGCCATGGGCGCGGCCGGGGGCGGCGCCGCCGGCCTCATCCGGGGACTCTTCCGGTCCCGGGGCCTGAACCCGGTGCAGCGCCGCTTTGTGGACCAATGCCTCAAGGACAAAGGCTACCAGGTCATCGGCTGGCAATGACCGCGGGGGCCACCGCTTTTTAGTCTCTTTGACAGTCCCCCGGCCAAATACCCGGAGATACCTTCAGGGTGCAGCACCAGGTGCCGCCTGGTTGGCAGGGGAATTTATTTTTTTCCTGCCTCGATATCGTCATAGCAATAGGTCCCGCAATTACCTTTCAAAAGTGCTGGTCTTTGCTCCCTCCCCCTTGATGGGGGAGGGTTGGGGTGGGGGTGGCAAAATTATCAATAATACAGCCGGGATATCATCCCCCTCCCCCTAACCCCCTCCCACCAGGGGAGGGGAAAAAAACCGGCAGAATTAACCAGCCATCCAAGTATGCAACATTACCTCAGTTGCCCTCCGGAGAGATGAATCAAGGGCGGCCAGGGGTCAAATCTTGTCCTTTTTGACGCCGGTAAGGAGAAAATTTCGGCGTTTTCGGAGGCTTTTGGCCCTACCCCCGTACCGCTTCCCGGGAAAAAAAGCGGCATTGGTGTCGATAAGTTTCTGATTTTTCACGATTAAAACCGTTAAACGGCCGCAGGGTGCCGGTAAAAATCCACCAAAAACCGCATCTGTGCCGCCTGGGTGCCGCAAGGGAACCGCATCGCGGAGCGGGAAAATCGCATTTTTCATACCTGGTGCCGCGACGGGCCGGAGTGAGGGTTGCATGGTCTCACTATAAGGGGTTGGAGCAAGATTGCCAGCACCGGGGCGACGCTTGACCGGGTTTCCCCCGGCCGACCGTCAGGGAGGGTGGAGGATTGAAGGCTACTGAAGGCGGGATGCGCTTCGCTTTCCCGCCCTACGGGCTTAATAGTTGCCAGTGGTCAGTGGTCAGTAGTCAGAAAAAGCCAGGCAAAAGAGAGGCGACACGGCCCAGCAGCACAGGCTGGAAAGCCTGTGCCACCAATACTTTTCATTTTTCGGGTGAACAGCATATTCATAAACGACAGCGAAAGTCTCTTTGCAGCCTTAAGCAATCAGAATATAGCGTAGGCGCCCACGCCTGCGGCTAAATGAAGGATGGACAGCCGGGGGCAGCTGTCCTACATAAGACTTTCGCAGTCCTGCAAGAACCTTCGGCCCACACGAAAACAAGAAAAGTCGGCGGGGC
>CAYNMI010000058.1:0-11018 GCA_964398095.1 uncultured Desulfobacca sp. | reverse complement strand
TGCCGAACAGGGTGGCCCGGATGCGGTCCCCCTCCAGCACCGGCAGGCCGTCCAGGAGGCTGCCGATATATTGGAGGTCCCGATCGGCCGGCGTCAGGGTGATGGGGGTGAGGACCACCCGCTCCCCGGGGCGGCAGGCAATCTTCTGCACCGTGACGAAATCATCGATCCCGGCGCCAGCGTTTTCCCGGCTGATTCCATCCAGTTGGACCCGGGACCGGCCCCGGAGTTCCTTATAGGCGGGCATGGCCTTGCAGACCGTTCGCCGCTTGCCGACGACCTCCACGATATCGCCGATGGCCACCTGGAGTTTCTCCAGGTCTTCCGGGCCCATGCGGACATAGGCCCGGCCCACGTCTTTACTCAGGGCTTCCGTCACTTTCAGCTTGAGGGTCAACTCTCCAGATTTTTTCATATGATATCCCTGGCCATAATTATCTGACGCACTTGATTTCCAGGATGCCGTTGTTGCAGGACATCTTCATCTTCTCCCGGGGATAGCTCCGGGGCAGGAGAATTTCCTTGCGGTACTTCTTATCCCTTTTCTCGGCATAGATGGTGAGCAGGTCGTCCTTGACCGTCAGAGTCACATCCTTGGTGCTGATGCCGGGCATCTCCGCCACCACCAGGGTATGGTCCTTTTCCTCAAACACGTCCACCACGGGTTCGCGGATTTCCTGGACCACGGTTTCCCCGGACTTCTCGTCCCGGCGGACGTTGCCGAAAGGCTCCACCTTAACCTCTTTGTCCCCTTTTTCCCCCAGGCCCACCTTCACGGAAAAGCCATAGACCCCTTTCACGTCCCGCTGCTCAAACTCGCCGCTCTTCTTGAGATGTTCCCCTTTTTCCGCCAGATCGCCCAGTTTCTCGATGAGGTCCGCCAGCCCCTTGAAGACCCCGCCGAAGCCGGCTTCACCACCGCTTCCCTTCTTTTTAGTCATGACCGCCTCCAGATCGATTAATGCCGAACTGTTTCAGTTTGGTGTGTATGGTCTTATAGTCTATCTGCAATAGCCGTGCCGCTTTGGCTTTATTTCCCCGGGTAAATTTCAGCGCCTGGACCAGGACTTCCCGTTCCACGGTGGCCACGCTGCGGTGCACGATCTGCCGGAGGGAAAGTTCGTTCCAGGGCGTTCCCTGAACCTTGGGCGTGAAGACCAGGCCCGGCACCGGGGCGCGCTTGATGTCCAGGTGCTTTTCGGTGATGATGTCGTCGGCCAGGAGGACGGCCCGGCGGATGACGGACCGGAGCTGGCGCACGTTCCCCGGCCAGTTATAGGACAGCAAGGACTCGATACAGTATTCGGAAAACCGCTGGACCTTCTTCTGCAATTCTTTATTGGTGATATCCATGAACCGCTTGGCCAGGTAGGGGATGTCGTCTTTGCGCTCCCTTAGAGGCGGAATAGTGATGGTGAATTCATTCAGACGGAAGAAGAGGTCCTCCCGCATCTGTCCCGAGGTCACCAGTCCCGGAAGTTCCTGGTTGCTGGCGGTGAGCAGGCGCACGTCAATCTTGATGGGCTTGGCGGCCCCCAGGCGCAGGACCGCCTTCTCCTGGAGGACCCGCAGCAGCCGCGTCTGGGACGCCACGGGCAGATTGGCGATTTCATCCAAAAACAGGGTGCCCCCCTGGGCCGCTTCGAATTTCCCGGCCTTGGGCGCCGTGGCCCCCGTAAAGGCCCCTTTTTGGTAGCCGAAGAGTTCGCTCTCGATGAGGGTCTCCGGGATGGCGCCGCAATCCAGGGGAATAAACGGGCCGTCGTCGCGGCTGCTCAGTTGGTGGATGGCCCGGGCCACCAGTTCCTTGCCGGAGCCGGTTTCTCCCTGGATGATGACGCTGAAGTTCGATTGGGCCACCCGGTTCACTTCCCGGATGATACGGGTGACGGCATCGCTGGGGCCCATCATGACCCGGAGACAGTTGTCCGCCGAAATCTCTTCGTTCTGGGACCGGCGCCGGCGCTGTCTTTCCGCCAGGGCGGCCCGCACCACCCGCATGACCTCGGAGTGGTCAAAAGGTTTGGCCAGATAATCGAAGGCTCCGGCCCGCATGGCCGCCACCGTTGCCGGAATCTCAGCATGTGCGGTGATGAGCACCACCGGCAGATGCGGGTTCGTTTCCTTGACCCGCTTCAATACTTCCATGCCGTCGATGCCGGGCATCCGGACGTCCACCAGCATCAAGTCGGGCCTTTCCACCGGGACCCGTTGCAGGGCCGTCTCCCCGTCGTGGGCCACCATACTGGCTAACCCTGCTTTTTTCATGAGGGTCGAGAGCAGCATGCTGATATCCCGGTCATCATCTACAATGAGGACTCGGGCTGCGCTTGTGTCCATGGGTTCTCCGGGTTCAACGAGGCCGGTGGAGCGGATAGATCACCTGGATATCGGGATGAAGGTATCGTTCCAAAGAATGCAGCATCCCCAGGAAGAGGATGCCGGTCTCGCCGCTTTTAAGGGTGTCGTTAAGGCGCTGCGCCATGAATTGATCCCGGCGCTTTAAAAGGGCCTCGCTCAAGGCCCGGCGCGACGCTGCCGCCCCGGCGGACCGGGGTGCGTGAGCCGTCAGGGATTGCCTGGCCAACTGATACTCCTCCACCAGCAACTCACCGGATTCGGTCCCCATGAGGACGGCCCCCCGGGCCCTCAGGCGGAGCAGCAACTGATGGTTGCGGCTGCCTGCCTGGGCCAATTCCGTGACGATCTCCGCCTCCCGGCCACACACCGGCAGGCCGTCCTGGTAGAGTCGCACCCCGTCAAAGGACAGATGCAAGGCGTCGATGACCCGCTCGATGTCGGTCCAGGTCTTATCTATGGCGGCCGTCTTGCGGGACCAGCCGGCGCGGCCGAGTTTCTCCAGGCCGGCCCGGGCCACGGACTCCTGGAGAGCCCCCATATCCGCGGCGGTATGCACGATGGGCAGATAAATCAACGTCCGGGAGGAGCCACCGGCGGACGGCTCCCGGCGTATCGGATTTTGGCGGTGGCGCTGGTCTGCAGACATGAATACCGATTATTTCCGCCGTCTTCGGCTTTATCTCATCCCCAAGCTAAGGGGTGCAGTTGGTAGTCGACTATCCCATGTCGGGGGTAGGAGACGAGACGCAACGCCCTTGCATGAGATGGTCCAGTTTAGGTAAAGGTTTTTTCGTGAGCCAAATCTGACTACGTGAATCGGGAGACCCACCAATCATATCTATAGAAGTGGAATAGCGGAGGCAGGACATGATCTTCCCGATGCGAAGTTTTTCCGGATAGGTCCCTGCCGGTGAGCCTTAAGTATCTTATCGGCGTCATTCTCGTTTTCTTAAAATGTTTCCACTCGAAAACCGCAATCCCGGTTAGAATAACGGTCTGCGGTCGCGCCGGGAAGACGCGCTGCGTCCCCCCCCACCCAACCCCCCGGGCCGATGGGCACGGCGGCGGGCGGCGGGACAGAGATTTTCGGTAACCGGCCGGAGCCGGCCCCGCCCCAAGAACTCCTTGAAATATCATGACGTTGGGAGTAAAATGACCTTAAACCGTTTCCGCTCCATTAGACTGATTAACCACCAGACCTCCGGGATTGGCGAGCCTTCGCCAAATCGGGCCGAGGCTTAAGGTGAGCGAGGGGCATCAGGATTTTGACGACCTGCCGGCGGGCGATGGGATTCTCATCCTCTCCCCCGCGGGGGTGATCCTTGCGGCCACGCTCCAGGCCGAAAGGCTGCTCCGGAGAAGGTTGGAGCCCGGCCAGACCCTGTCCCTGGCGGAAATTTTTCCCGAACCCTATCTGCCCCAGGCCGAGGTGGCGCTCCAGGAAGCCCTGGAAGCAGGCGTCCTGCGGGCCCAGCTCCTGACCCAGGTCCGCCTGGAATCAGGCCAGGCGCAGTTCCGGAAATATTCCGTGACCCCGCTCTACGGCCCGGAACAGCGGATTATCGGAGCCGTCCTGGCTTTTCATGATGATCCCCCGGCCACATCCCGGCCGACCTGGTCCGACTTCGGCCTGGGAGTGGAGCCCGGGGCCGTGTTTGAGAACTTTGACCGGGGGCTCTTTATCGTCAACCAGCGGCGGACCATCACCGCGTTCAACCGCACCGCGCAGGAGATCACGGGTTTTTCTGCGGCGGAGGTGATAGGGCGCTACTGCTGGGAGGTTTTGCAAGGGGACCGCTGCAAAACGGGTTGCGCCTTGAAAGCCACCCTGGAAGACGGCGTCACCCGCAAAGATCAGGTGGTGCGCATTAAAAATAAAGCGGGAGGCTGGCTTAATCTCCTGATCAGCACCGCGCCCATCCGCAACCAGCGGGAGGCCATTGTCGGCGGGGTGGAAACCCTGCAGCCCCTGGGTTTGGCCCTGCCCCGGCGGGAAGCGCCTCTGCCCATCCCGGGAGAGGTGGAGATCATCGGCCAGAGCCCCCCCCTGAAAAAACTGCTGGACATGCTGCCCGACGTGGCCGCGTCCGAGGCCACGGTGGTCCTGGAGGGGGAATCAGGGACCGGCAAGGACCTCTTCGCCCAGGTTATCCATCTGAAGAGTCCCCGGGCCGCCGGCCCCTTCGTGGCCTTCAGTTGCTCGGCCCTGGTGGAGACCCTGATTGAATCGGAGTTGTTCGGGCATGTCAAAGGCGCCTTTACCGGGGCCATCAGCAACAAGGTGGGCCGCTTTGAAATGGCCCAAGGCGGGACCCTGTTCCTGGACGAAATCGGCGAGCTGAAACTGGAATTGCAGGCCAAGCTGCTCCGGGTCCTGGAATCCAAGGTCTTCGAACGGGTGGGCAGTTCCCGGCCCATCCCCATGGAGGCCCGGATCATCGCGGCCACCAGCCGCAACCTGGTGGAGGAGGTGCGCCGGGGCCGCTTCCGCATGGACCTCTTGTACCGCCTGCGGACCGTGCCGTTTTACCTGCCCCCGCTCCGGGAGCGCCAGGAGGATATTCCCCGGCTGGTGAACCACTGCCTGGCCCGGCTCAACCGCAAATACGGCAAACAGGTCCGGGGGGTGGACCCCAAGGTGCTGAGCCTGTTTCAGAACTATGCCTGGCCGGGCAATATCCGGGAACTGGAGCGGGTCCTGGAATATGCCATGGTGTTCGTCAAAGGCGCGGTGATCACCAAGGACCTGCTCCCCGAGCTGGAATCCCCCCGGCCCCGGGCGGCGGCGCCGGCCAGGCTGAGCCGGCAGCGCTGGGACAGCGAGCGCCTGCTCATCCAGAAAGCCCTGCACCAGGCCCGGGGCAACCGGGAGGCCGCGGCCCGGGTCCTGGGCATCAGCCGCAGTTCCCTGTGGCGCAAGATGAAGGCCTACGACCTCCTTTGAAACAGTGGTCAGTGGTCAGTAGTCAGTTGTCAGTAAAAATTTAGTTAATTCAACATGTTTTCCTTAGAGTTGGCTTTATCTGAATCTGCAATTGGTCTAGCCCGCCGTCAGCCCTTCCTGGCCGTTTCATAAAATAATTGTTTCAATTATGTTTCATAATTTTATAAGATAAGCTATTATTGCAATTAGTTAAACGTTTCAGTATGGGTCAGGTTCGGCACAGCTTTGCTGGACCTTAATTTATTAAATTAATAATATCAATATGATAGCTAACGGCATGTAATTTGCTTCAATCGCTAGTGAATCGAGTTTTAAAAACACTGGGAGGCTCAGGGATGAAAACCGTGAAAAGAGACATTGAAACCATTCTGGAACAATATCCCCGTCACCCGCAATATCTGGTCAATCTCCTCCAGGACGTCCAGGCCGAATACAACTACATTTCCTCAGAAAACCTCGCCCTGGTCTGTGATCATCTGGGGGTGCCCCTGACCCAGGCCTGGTCGATGGCCACGTTCTACCGGGGCTTCAGTCTGGAACCCCGGGGGGAACACGAAGTCAAGGTCTGTTTGGGCACCACCTGTCATCTCAAAGGCGGGCAACGCCTGTTGGAAGCCTGTGAGCGGAATTTGGGGGTGGCCCGGGGAGAAACCACCGGCGACCTCAAGCTGTCCCTGGACACCGTCAAATGCGTGGGCGCCTGCGCCCTGGCCCCCGTGGTGATGGTTGACAATGATTACCTGGGTGAAGCCAACCTGGTTTCCGTGAAGAAGCGCCTGGAAGAACTCTAAGCCCGGCCGTCAGGAGGATGCAGATGAACCGATTAACCAACGCCGCCGAATTGCAGGCCCTTAAAGACCACCTGGTCCAGACGCAAGACCCTAACCGGCCCATCGTCAGGGTTTGCCGGGGTCCGGGTTGCCTGGCCCTGGGCGCCGATAAGGTTTCCCAGGCCTTCCAGACAGCCATCACCAGCCAGGGATTGGGGGTCAAGGTCCAGCCCCTGATCAAGGAGACCGGCTGCCACGGTTTCTGCAGCCAGGGGACTATGGTTAATGTGGCGCCCGCCAACCTTTGTTATGTCCGGGTTAAACCCGAAGACGTGGAGGAGATTATCCAAACCACCCTGCTGAAAGGCGGCGTGCTGGAGCGGCTCCTGTACCACGACAACGGCACCAGGTACAAGTCCGAGGCCGAAATTCCCTTCTACCGCCTGCAAAAGAAGGTCATCCTCAAGAATGTGGGGGTGATTGATCCCTCAGATATCCATGACGCCATCATGGCCGGGGCTTACCAATCTTTCGCCAAGGCCCTGACGACCATGTCGCCGGATGAGGTCATCCATACCGTGGGGATTTCCGGTTTGCGGGGCCGGGGTGGCGGGGGCTTCCCCACCGGCTTCAAGTGGCAAAAGGCGGTGGAAAGCGTCCGGGAGAATCCGGGGCCGCTCTATATCATTGCCAATGGCGAAGAAGGGGACCCCGGGGCCTTCATGGACCGGGCCATCATGGAAGGCGACCCCCATGCGGTGATCGAGGGCATGGCTTTGGGGGCCTATGCCATGGGGGCGCATCTCGGCTTCCTCTATGTGCGGCACGAATATCCCATCGCCATCCGGCACCTGACCACCGCCCTCCAGCAGGCCCGGGCCCTGGGGCTTTTAGGCAAGAACATTCTGGGCACGGGCTTTGATTTCGATATCCAGATCAGCCGCGGCGCCGGGGCCTATGTCTGCGGTGAAGAGACTGCGATTATCGCTTCCCTGGAGGGCCGGATCGGCGAACCGGTGACCCGGCCGCCCTACCCGTCCGAACAGGGCCTGTGGAACCGCCCGACGATTATCAATAACGTGGAGACCTGGGCGAATGTCCGCCACATCATTGACCGGGGGGCCCAGTGGTATGCCGATCTGGGGGTGGCCCACAGCACCGGCACCAAGATTTTCTCCCTGGTGGGCAAGGTGAAGAACACCGGCTTAGTGGAAGTGCCCATGGGCATCAGCCTGGGAACCTTAGTGGAAGAAATCGGCGGCGGGGTGCCCGGTCAGGAGCATTTCAAGGCCGTGCAGACCGGGGGACCTTCCGGCGGCATCGTGCCCTACGAGTTCAGAGATATCCCTCCGGAGGCCCTCAAACCGGAGAGCGTCGGTCTCCAGGCCAGAGAATCCATCCCGGAGAAAAAGGAACTTACCGTGGACTTCGATTCCATGGCTCAGACCGGGTCGATTATGGGAGGCGGGGGCATGATCGTCATGGACGATCATGATTGCGTGGTGGATGTGGCCCGGTACTTCCTGCGCTTTTTGGAGGAGGATTCCTGCGGCAAGTGCCTGCCCTGCCGCCTGGGTCTCAAGGGCATGCTGGAATTTTTGAATAACTTTTCCCAGGGCAAAGGCGCCCCGGAAGACATTGACGCCCTGGAGAGCCTGGGAAGGGCCCTGGTGGACGGCTCGCTGTGCGGCCTGGGCCGCAGCGCCCCCAACCCCGTGTTGACCAGCATTCGCTATTTCCGGGATGAGTATCTGGCCCACATTGTGGACCACAAGTGCCCGGCGGGGGTCTGCCGGGATCTCATCACCTACCGCATCGCCCCTGATATCTGTAACGGCTGCACCCTGTGCGCCCAAACCTGTCCCCAGGTGTGCATCACCGGGGAGGAAAATAAACCCCATACCATTGACCAGGACGCCTGTATCCGCTGTGGGGCCTGCGTGGATGTCTGCCCTGTCAATGCCGTGGTCGTGGACTAGGAGGTGAGTGTATGAGCTCCTTGGATAATCCGCAGAGCGAAGTGATCAACTTCAGCATCGATGGTCAACCGGTGCAGGCCAAACCCGGCTGGACCATCCTGGAGACGGCCCGGCATAACCATATCCATATCCCCACCCTGTGCTACCACCCGGCCATCAAACCCTGGGGCAGTTGCCGTTTGTGCGTGGTGGAGGTCCGGTACGGCAAGCGGGGCAAGGTCCTGCCTTCGTGTTTGCACCCGCCCATCGAGGAACTGGAGGTCTTCACCAACTCGGAACCCGTCCTCAATGTGCGGCGCTGGGTCCTGGAGATGCTGCTGGCCGCGGTCCCGGCCTCCCGGGAGATCAAGAAGCTGGCGGCCCAGTATGGGGTCACCTCCACCCGCTTCCCCATCACCGATCCCGAGGAGGAATGCCTGCGGTGCGGCCGCTGCGTGGCCGTATGCAGCGAGGTGGTGGGGGTGCAGGCCCTTACCTTCGGTTCCGCAGGGGTCAACAAGACCATGGAGACCCCCTACCGCGTCCCCAATAATGCCTGCATCGGGTGTGGCTGCTGTGTCTCGGTGTGTCCCACCGGGGCGTTGCAGAAACGCCTGGACACCGTCCGGGGCGACCTGTCCCGGCGCACCGGCCATGGCTTTGCCCACTGAGGGAGGTAACCGATGAACCAAGAGCACGCCGTCAAACAAAGCCAACCTGAACCCCGGTTAGGAATCTTCCTCTGTGAGTGCGGGGACCAAATCGCCCCCAAAGTTGACCTCGCCGTCTTGGCCCAATTGCTCAATGAGTCTCCCGGCGCGGCCCATTTGGAGGTCCTGCCGTTCTCCTGTCTCCGCCCCGGATTGGCGCGGATTCAGGAAGTGGTGGCCGAAAAAGGGCTCAACCGGCTCATTGTGGCGGGCTGCGAAAGCCGCATCCTCCATAAAAAATTCGAGCAGGCCCTGGAAGCCCTGGGGTTGGCGGGAACCCAGATCGACATGGTCAACCTCCGGGACCACGTGGCCCAGGTCCATAGCGCCACCTCCGGCGAACTGGCCCAAAAAGGCGCCAAGCTCATCGCGGCCTCCCAGGCCTGGCTGGAGACCCTGAAGCCGGAGGCCCGCATCCGGATAAACTATCAGGGACCGGTCATGGTGTTGGGCGGAGGGGTGGCGGCCTACAGCGCCGCCCAGGAACTGGCGGCCGCGGGGGTGGAAACCCTCCTCCCCCTGAGCTACGACCCCGAGGAGGAAGTGGCGCGGGCCCAGCGCCTCTACCTGGGCGATTATCATTACTATGAGCGGCTGGAGAAGATTATTCAGGAAGTGGAAGCCAGCCCCCTGGTGAACCAGACCCGGGTGGGGTCCTTGCAGCAGGTCTCCGGCAAGTTCGGCGACTACACCGTGACCTTTGCGGCGCCGGAGGGCGAAGAGAGCCTGGAATTCAAGGCGGGGGCCATCATCGCGGCCCTGGATTGGGAGATTGAGCATCAACTCAAGGACCTGGGCCATGGCCGGGACCGGATCGTTTGTCAGGTGGACATCAATGAAATGATCCGGGAGGGCGCGCCTTTAAAGGGCCGGATCGTATTCTGGGTAGACGATCTGAACGCCGGTCAGCCCTTTGCGGGGCCCCTGTCCATGAAAAGCGCCTGGAACACGGCCAAGCATCTCCAGGCCACCTATCCCGAGGTCCAACTGGCGATTCTCTACGACAGCACCATGCCCACCCCCCTGGGGACCGTCGACCGGGTCCAGGCCCGGGAATTGGGCATTGCCCTGATCCCTTACGACAATCATGTCCACCCCACCGTCAAGAATGAGTATCTCTCCTACAACCGGGCCACGGACCGGACCGAGCAGGATATGGCCTGGGACCTCCTGGTGCTCTCCCCCCGGCGCGTCCCCGGGGCCGAGGCCCTGCAGACCGCCAAAATTCTGGGGTTGGAGGTCAGGGAAGAGGCCTTCCTGGAACGGTCCCCCCAGATGGTGCGCCCGGACCAGGTGGTTTTAGGGGAGAAGCTCATCGTCGGGTCCGCCTGCCAGCCCTGCGACCTGCGCGGCGCTTTGAGCCAGGGGCGCCGGGTGGCGGGCAAGACTGCGGCCCTGGTCAAGCAGGCCCAGGCCGGGGACCTCTACGCCCCCCAGATCATCTCCACGGTGGACCAGAGCAAGTGCACGGTGTGCACCCTCTGCCGGGAGATCTGCGACTGCCTGGCCATCCAACCCGTAAGCGGCCCCGTGGAAGGACTGGGGCACAATGTCCCCCGGATGGTAGACCCCATGCTGTGCACCGGTGAGGGCACCTGCGTCGCCTCCTGCCCGGAAATGGCCCTCACCCTCACCAATTGCACCACGGCCCAGCACGAGGCCCGGGTGGCCGCCCTGGCCCGCAGCCTGGCGGCGGATGAGGTCATGGGGTTCGGCTGCCAGTGGAGCGGCGCGGCCAGCGCCGATCAGGCGGGGTTGCGGGGCTTGCGCTACAACCGGCGGTTTTACCTCCTGCCGGTGCGCTGCCTGGGCCAGATCGACCCGGTGGTCATGGGCCGGGCCTTCCTGGAAGGGGCCAACGGCCTGTTGCTCATCGGCTGCAACCCGGAAGAATGTCACCACAGCTATGGCATCGACCACACCTGGAGCCGGGTGTGGGTGCTCAAAAAGCTGTTGTCCCTCTGCGGCCTGGAACGGGAACGCATCGCCCTGGCCCACAGCGACATCATCAAACCCGAGCAGTTCGTGGGCACGGTGGAAAGCTTCGTCAAAACCATGGCGGAGCTGGGCCCCATTGCCCGGGATGCCGAAATGCTGAGCAAGCTCCAGGCCATGTATGACGCCCTCCAGGTCTCCCGGGTGCGTTGGGTCCTGGGGGTCAGTCTCAGGCGGCCCTGGGAAACCGCCTATCCCAGTCACATGCCCAACCCGGCCGCCTACGACCACACCCTGACGGAGATCCTCACCGAGGAATTCTTCCGGGCCCGGGTCAAAA
>CAYNMI010000057.1:0-11144 GCA_964398095.1 uncultured Desulfobacca sp. | reverse complement strand
CATTCGGGGTTGGTCGGTTGTGGGGTCAGGATCGATATTGCGCCAAATCTCCTTCTTCTCCATGACCCGCCATAAAGTGCCAAATTGCTTGCTGCGCACCGTTTGCCCCACGTTGGGCAGTCCCTTTTCTCTGATGATTTCCTCGAACTCTTGCATGGCGGCGCCTCCTCTTGGCAGTGAACCGGACAGAAAAAAAGACTTCTGCCCGGAGTGGACAGAAGTCATCAGTCTCTCGCCCTGAGGGCGAAGCGTTTAAGGCGGACTTCATCGCCTGCTGTATTTTTCTTTAATCATTCGGGGCGTGCATGTCAATAATGATTAAAAAATGCTTGCGTTCAACCAGTCAACGAATTATCTTTTATAACCAATTGGGCGATGGAGTCCGCCTGGGGAAATTCCCCGAACCGCGTTGCGCTAATGGCTCCTGAACTCACTTGGCGGTGAGGTCAGGGGCTTTTTTTGTGCCCGCGGCTTCAGGCGCTGCCTTAGTTGCAGATGTCAATCTGGCTCTCAGGGTAGCACCCATGGTCAATTCTGGAAAGATTATACCGCTTATAGTGAAATATTTCACAAAAGCTTGTCTGGGTTTACCTCCAGTCCAACCCGCAAGGAGTAAGGTTTATGGCCCTTAGAATAATTTTTAATATCATGCAAGTCATCGTGGTCATGGCTTTTGCACCCCTCATCAAAGGCATTCTCAATCGCTTAAAAGAAAATGTTCAGTCCAAACGGGGCCCCAGCATCTTTCAGCCCTACCGGGACATCTGGAAGCTATTGCACAAGGACGAGGTCGTCTCCGAAGATAGTTCCTGGATTTTTCGCCTCACCCCCTTCGTGGTCTTCATCACCCCGATTTTTGTCACCCTCCTGATTCCGGTGCTGACCGACTATCCCCTCTTTTTCGCCTTCATGGGCGATATGTTGGGCGGCGGATTTATCCTGGCCCTGGGCGGGTTCTTCGCCACCCTGGCCGCGATCGACACCGGCAATCCCTACGGGCCCATGGGGGCCAGCCGCACCCGGATGGTGGGCTTTCTGGCCGAACCGGTGTTCATGATTGTGTTCTTTACCGTTTCCTTTATTGCCGGTTCCACCATCCCCTATATCGTCCAGAAGCACTGGGTCACCCCCCTGGCGAACTTCTTCGACCCGGCGCATGTCTTGATGCTGCTGGCCTTCCTCATGCTGGTCATTGCCGAGAGCGGGCGCCTGCCGGTGGATAATCCCTCCGGACACTTCGAATTGGCCATGATCGATGAATCCAAGGGCCTGGAATATTCCGGCCGGGGCGCGGCCTTGATGAAGTGGGGCGGCGCCATGAAATTTTTCGTCCTGTGCTGCATCTTTCTGAACGTCTTGCTGGCTCCCTGGGGTTTGGCCCACGGGACCGCTTACGGAGAAGTCTTATTGGCCGTGCCCCTGATCCTCATCAAGATTATCATCTTCGTGCTGGTCTTAGTGGCCATTGAGTCCTCCCTGGCCAAGTTGCGGCTGTTTCGGATCACGGAATTTCTCGGAGCCGCGTTTGCCACCTCGGTGGCCGCCATGATCACCGGACTGTTTTTCATGTAGGAGAGAAAGTATGACTGAACCGGATCTGCTGTTCTCATTCCTCAGCAAATTGAACGCCCTGGCGGGTGGGGTTTTTCTGCTCAGCGCCTTCGGCCTCGTGGCCATCCGCCAGATGCTCACCTGCCTGCGGTTGTATGTCTTCCAGTCCCTGTTGCTGGCAATTTCGGCGCTCCTGCTCGGCTATCATTATGGCTCGATTCATCTGTTCGTGGTGGCCGCGCTGACTATCATCACCAAGGTCTGCATTATTCCGTGGCTCCTGCGGCGCACGGTGGGCTACGAAAGTTACGCCAAACGGGAAATTTCCCAAGTCATCAATATCCCGGCGTCATTACTCATAGCTTTAGGCATCACCATACTTTCTTATGATATTGCCAGCCCGCTTTTGACTGCCGCCGGCGCCGGGATTTTTGCCAAAGTCAATCTGCCGGTGGGCCTGGCGAGTCTCATCTTGGGGGCCTTTACCGTGACCGTGCGGCGGGAGGCGGTACCCCAGGTCTTGGGGATTTTGGCCATGGAGAACGGCGCCTTTCTCGCCGGGGTTTCGATAGCGCATACTTTGCCCCTCATCGCCGAACTGGCGGCCGCTTTTGATGTGCTGATCATCGCCCTGGTAATGGGGTTGCTCACCATGAAGATTCGCCAAACCCTGGGCAAGACCGCGGTGGGCGAGTTGATTGCCTTGAAGGAGGAGTAAAATTTCATGGAGCTGTTATACATCCTGATCATCTCCGCCCTGGCCGCGGTCCTGTCTCTTTTCCCCGTGGGCAAGAGATTTGCGCCGGTGGTGACCCTCCTGGCCTCCCTGGCGATATTTATCCTGTCCTTGCATGCGGCGCTGGCGACTGTGAGCGGCGGGGAAGTTATCGCGGTCCGAGATTGGCTCTTGTGTGATAGCTTCAGCGCCTTGATCCTTCTCCTGGTTGCCTTTGTCGGGTTGGCCGCCGCCATCTTTTCCTGGGGCTATATCGGCGCCACCGTGGAGGCCACGGAAGTCAGGAAAATCCGGCGATATTACAGTCGCTTCAATCTCTTCATGCTCTCCCTCCTGGCCATCCCGATATTTTCCCAGGTGGCCCTGGTCTGGATTGCCGTGGAGTTAACTACTCTGCTCTCGGTCTTCCTGGTAAGCTTTGAATCCACCCCGGAGGCCCTGGAGGCGGCCTGGAAATACGTGGTGCTCACCGGCATGGGGGCCGCGCTGGCCCTCTTTGGCATCCTCCTGCTCTATTGGGGCCTGAACCTCAGCAGCCCGGGAGCCTTTACCTGGAACCATCTGGTGGCGGCCTCTGCCAAGATGCCCCCGGCGATGCTCAATACCGCCTTTTTATTCATTCTCATCGGGTTTGGCACCAAGGTGGGCCTGGTGCCTTTGCATACCTGGCTTCCCGATGCACATAGTCAGGCGCCTTCACCGATCTGCGCCTTATTGTCAGGCATTGAGACCACCACGGTGCTCTACTGCATTATGAGACTCTTACCGATGTTTCACGGCAGGGCCGCCTCTTATGCCGGCACGTGGCTTATCATCTTCGGCCTCATTTCTGCAGGTGTGGCAGCCTTCCTGCTCATCCAGGCAAAAGATTATAAGCGCCTGTTTGCTTTTTCCACCGTGGAGCATATGGGCATCATCCTGGTGGCGGCAGGATTGGGAAGTTTTTCCGCCCACTTCGGGGCCATGATGCAGATTGTCGCCCATTCGGTCACCAAATCGTTTTGCTTCTTTGCGGCCGGCGCCACCCTGATGGCCACGGGCACCCGGAATATTTCCGCCATTCGCGGCCTCATCCGCATATCGCCCCTGGCGGGCATTTTCTTGATGGTGGGAGGGCTGGGCATTGCCGGGGCGCCGCCTTTCGCAGTGTTTTTAAGCGAGTTTTCCATCTTGAAGGCCGGGATCATGCACGGCCATTACCTGGTCATCGGGCTGCTGGCCCTGTTTATCGGTATCGCCTTCTTCGGCATCATGTATCACATCAACCGCATGGTTTTTGGCAGTCCGGAAATCAGCTTGATGGACGACCGGACCCTGTTGTTTGGCAGATCAATCATCCCCAAGCGGAATATCTTGCCATTGACCTGTATCATCGCCCTCATTGTCACCGTCATTCCCGTAATCTTATTAGGGGTTTACCTTCCGGACCAACTTTATCAACTCCTGCATCAGGCTGCGGCTTCCCTGGGGAGGGTTTAAATGTCGCCATATCCTTCGAATAATCATCGGTTGCTCGATCTTTCCGAAACCATTGCCAAGCGCTGGCATTGGCAGCTCAATGTCAGCTTCAACGCGGCCCTGTCCCAATGTTATGTCGAATGCGACCGGGACAAGCTCCTGGAACTGTGCCGGTGGCTCGTGGATGACATGGAATATGCCTTTGCCAGTTTGATTGTCGAAGAAACCGGCGCAGATTGGCTCCTGCGGTACATCTTCTATGGCGAGCCGGCCAGCGACCAGGTCCACCTGGGTCTGCGCTTCAATAAGGCCGAAACCACCCTCCCCAGCATCAGCCCCATCATTCATGCGGCGGATTGGCACGAACGCGAGGCCCGGGATCTTTTCGGCCTGGAGTTTGCGGGGCACCCTCGCCTGGTAAACATGGTGCGGCATGCGCAATGGCCCGAGGACGCCCATCCCCTGCGGCATGATTTCGACGCCACCCGGCCTTACCCCCACCGCCAGGTTGATCCGGCCTGGCGGCCTCACAGCGTGGTGAAGGCTCCGGGGGCTTTCATGATGCCCATCGGTCCGGTGTATGCCGATGTGGCCGAACCCGCGCTCTTCTTGCTGGAAAGCGTCGGGGAGGACGTAATTCGCACCACCCCCCAATTCTTTTATAAGTTTCGCGGCGTGGAAAAAATTGCCGAAGGCCAGGCCGTTGACCGGGTGCTCCTGTTGGCGGAACGCTTCTCCGGGACCTCCGCGGTGGCCCATTCCCTGGCCTTCTGCCAGGCCGTCGAAACGATCGGCGGGGTGGAGGTTCCGCCCCGGGCCCAGGCCCTGCGGGTGGTCTTTGCGGAACTGGAACGCTTCCGCCATCATGTGGCCGCCATCGCCGGCATTTGCAACTCCACCGCCCTGGCCGTGGCCACCAGCCAGGCCGGCATTCTGGAAGAGGAGGCCCTCCGCCTCAGCGGCGCCTTCGCGGGACATCGCTATCTCTTCGGTTTGACCCGGCCCGGCGGCGTGGCCTTCGATCCGGACGCCCGGCAGTGTGAGGTTCTATCCCAAGGGGTGCAAGCCCTGTTCCGGAAACTGGCGCGGCTTTATGACCTGCTGCGTTACTCCAGCAGCTTTCTGGACCGCCTGGAGGAAGTGGGCCTAGTGACGTCGGAGCAGGCTCGCAACTACGGCCTGGTGGGGCCCATCGCCCGGGCCTCCGGCAGCGCCCGGGACCTGCGGCAGGTGCTGCCCTACGCCGCCTATGACCGGGTGGCCTTCGAGGTCCCCCGGGAAACGGAAGGGGACGGCTACGCCCGGCTGCGGGTGCTCTTCCGGGAAGCCCAGCAATCCATGGGCATCTTGAGCGGGTTATTAGCTTCCCTGCCCCCTGGTGAGATCGCCGCGCCGGACGTGATCGTCAAACCCGGTGCGGCCCTGGGCTGGGCGGAAGCGCCCCGGGGCGCCGCCTTTCACTGGGTGAGAATTGATGCGCACGGCTGCGTGGCCCGCTATCACCTGACCACCCCGTCGTTTATCAATTGGCACGGCTTCCATTTTGCCGCCGAGGATTTTGCCTATCAGGATTTTCCGATTATCATGGCCACCTTCGGGCTTTCCAACGCCGAGTGTGACCGCTAGGAGCATCAGTTATGTGGAAATGGGTTTGGGAAGGTATTCGTAGGGGCATCGTGACTACGGCTTACCCTGCCAAGGAAGAGATCGCCGCCGGCGTGTCGCCGGGATTCCCGGCCGGCTTGCCCAAGACCTTGGCCGACGCTGCGGCCGTGGCCGCCTGCTGCCCCAGCGGGGCCCTGGAGCCGAAAGATGGGCAGGTGTTATTTCAGGAGCTGCGGTGCATCCATTGCTACCGCTGCCGCCGGGAGCTTACGCCGCCCCTGGAGTGGCAGTGGCAGGGAAATTACGACTGGGCCGTGGCCCCGGAGCCCCGGACCGAGGGGCGGGGCCGCTTCGGCAGATCGTTCCGGCGGTCGCTCCACCTCAGGGTGATCGACGCCGGGGCCTGCGGCGCCTGTTTGAGCGAAATCGAGCAGCTCAACAAGCCCTATTACAACATGCACCGGCTGGGGTTCTTTCTCACCCCCACGCCCCGGGACGCCGACGTGCTCCTGGTGGCGGGGCCGGTGACCGATCATATGCAGGGGCCGCTCCTCAAGGCCTATGAAGCCATGCCGGCCCCCAAGGCGGTTGTGGCCCTGGGCGCCTGCGCGGTTTCCGGGGGCGTCTTCGGGTCAAGTTTCGCCTCCCTGGGCGGGGTCGCCAACCTGATTCCCGTGGACCTCCTGATCCCCGGGTGCCCGCCGCCGCCCCTGGCCATCCTGCATGCCCTGCTGGCCCTGGTGGGCCGGGCTCAGCCGAAAATTTTGGCCTCCGCGGCTGCACCCCAAGGAGGTCACCCCCATGTTTGATCTGAACCGCCTGTTCTTCCTGTTCCTGATGCTCTGCGCCGCCGGGGTCATTTTGGCGGCCTGGCTGCCCCGCCGGCCCAACCGGGTGGTCCTGGCCTGGATCGGGTCGTTGGCCGCCCTGGCCGTCTTGGGCCTGAGCGGCCAAATCCTCCTGTCCGGCCAGGTCTGGCGGCTGGAGCTCTGGACCATCTGGCCCTTCGGCCCCATGCTTCTCCGGATGGACCGCCTCTCGGCGTTATTCGTATTCATCACGGGATTGGTGTTTCTGCCCGTTTCCATATTCTCCGCCCCCTACCTGAATCTGAAGAAGTATGCCAAAAGATACAGTCTGCGCTCCTTCGGGATTTTCTATCATCTCCTCTTCGCCGCCATTATCCTGCTGCTGGCCGCCGGCGACGTGATCTCGTTTCTGCTCACCTGGGAGGCGATGTCGATATTTTCCTACTTGCTGGTGAACTACGAACACGAAAAGGAGGAAACCACCCGTTCCGGCTACCTCATGCTGGGCTTGAGCGAAGCCGGGACCCTGGCCGTGGTGTTGGCCTTCTTTCTGCTGGCCCGCCCGGCGGCCGGTCTCGATTTTGCCGCCTTAAGAACCGCGGCCCCCGGCCTGAGTGAGGCGGCGCGCTGGGGCGTCTTTCTGCTCTCGTTTTTCGGGTTCGGCGTCAAGGCGGGCCTGGTGCCCACCAACATCTGGCTGCCCCGGGCCCACCCCGCCGCCCCCGGTAACGTCTCGGCCATCCTGTCCGGGGTCATTCTCAACCTGGGTCTCTACGGCATCGTGCGCTTCAATGGCGACCTGCTGCCCATCAGTAATATGGGCGCCGGGGCCATCGTTCTCATCGTGGGCACCGTCTCCGCCCTGGTGGGCATTCTTTATGCCACCATCCGGAACGACTTGAAAGAGATGCTGGCCCACAGCTCCATTGAAAATATCGGCATTATCACCGCGGGCTTGGGCGCCGGCTTTATCTTCCGGGTGGCGGGTCTGCCGGCCCTGGCGGCCATTGCCTTCATCGCGGCCTTCTATCATATGCTCAACCACTCCCTTTACAAGGCCCTGCTGTTCCTGGGGGCCGGCGCGGTGGATTACAGTTCGGGCGAGAGGAATATGGATAGGTTGGGAGGGCTGATTCGGGTCATGCCCTGGACCAGCCTCTTCTTCCTGGTGGGCGCCTTGTCCATTGCCGCCCTGCCTCCCTTCAACGGCTTTGTGAGCGAGTGGCTGACCCTGCAAACCATGCTGCAAAGTGTGGTGCTGCCCTCCATGTGGATCAAGATCATCTTTGCCCTCTGCGCCGCGGCCCTGGCCCTGACCGCGGCTTTGGCGGTCACCTGTTTTGTTAAAGCCTTTGGCATGAGTTTCTTGGGGGTGGCCAGATCCCCCCAGGCCGCCAAAGCCGTAGAGGTGAGCCGCGCCATGCGGGCGCCCCTGGGTATTCTGGCGTTATGCTGCCTGCTTTTCGGGATTCTCCCCACGTATGTGATTCCGGTGTTGGACAACAGCATCGCCACTTTTACCCATGAGCACATGGCGGATACCCTGGTGCCGCCCTTTTTTACCGCCCCCCACGGCAACGCCAAGTTCCCCCAGCCCTTCATGGCCGAATTTCACGACCTCGGGTCCCAGGTCGGCCGGACGGTGCTGCCGGGCCAGGGCTTGGTGGTTTTGCACCGGGGCACCGCCCGCAATCCGGTGGTCTTTGCCATGTCGACCTCGTATGCCTTTGTCGTCCTGATCCTGCTCCTGGTGGGCAGCCTAATTTTCTTCCGAGTCTTGACCTGGGCCAGAACCGCGACCCGGGGGCCGGTCTGGGCCGGCGGCGTGCGCCGGCTATTTCCCAAAATGACTTATACGGCCACGGGATTTTCCAATCCCGTGCGGGTGATTTTTCAGGCGGTCTTTCGGCCCGTCATCTTCGATGAGATGCGAGAAACGGTGGCGGAGCATTTCCTCATCGCGGTCAAAAGCCAGCGGCAGGAGGCGTATATCCTGGAGCGGACGGTTTTCCGTCCCGCCGCCCGTTTGGCGCAAGGGCTGGCCGCCTGGTTCGGAAAAATCCACAGCGGCAGTGTCAACCGCTATGCCGCCTACATTTTGATCAGCCTGGGAATTGTCCTGATCGTGCAGCGCTTGATGTAACCTTGGGCAGTGGCCGATACTGGCTAAATCGGCTATAACCAGGGTGACACCGAAGCATCGGCCGGGGATTGGCGCTACGGACCCGTCGACCCGGCAAAGGCAATCACTCCAAAATCTTCAAGGTTGCCAGGGTAATGGCCAAGGATTATGGATCAACCGACGGAAAGCGCCCCCCTGAGCTGAACACCGCCGCGGCCTGGAAATTTATCATCCTGGTGGGGGTGGTCAGCCTTTTTAGCGACATGACTTATGAGGGCGCCCGCAGCATCACCGGCCCCTTTCTCGGCAGCCTCAATGCCAGCGCCATCGTGGTGGGAGTCGTGGCGGGCTTGGGGGAGTTCATCGGTTATGCCCTCCGGCTCGCTTCCGGTTACCTCACGGACCGTCTCGGCAAATACTGGCCCATAACCTTTCTGGGCTATGCCCTGAACCTGTTGGCCGTCCCTCTCCTGGCTTTAGCGGGCAATTGGGAGCTTGCCGCGTTGCTGATCATCATGGAGCGGCTGGGCAAGGCCATTCGCACCCCGGCCAGGGACGCCATGCTCTCCCACGCCACCGCGGAGATCGGGCGGGGTTGGGGCTTCGGGTTCCATGAGGCCATGGATCAGACCGGGGCCATGCTGGGGCCCCTCATCGTCGCCCTGGTCCTCTATCTCAAGGGTGGTTATCGGACAAGCTTTGCTTATTTGCTGATCCCGGCCATTTTGGCCCTCCTGGTCATTACCCTGGCGGCCCGCCTTTACCCCCATCCCCAGCATCTGGAAGTAAGCGCCCCCAAGTTGGAAACCACGGGACTGACTCGCCCTTACTGGCTCTATGTGGCTGCCGTGGGGCTGATCGGCGCGGGGTATGCCGATTTTCCTCTCATCGCCTACCATTTCGGCAAGGCCGCGGTCCTGCGGCCCGATTGGATTCCCCTATTTTATGCCGTGGCCATGGGGGTGGACGCCGTGGCCGCGCTCATCTTGGGCCGCCTCCTGGATCGGCTGGGAATGCCGGTTATCCTGGCGGTCACCATCATATCCGCCTTTTTTGCCCCCCTGGTCTTTCTGGGAGGCTTTCGCCTGGCCCTGGTGGGCATGGCCCTGTGGGGCATCGGCATGGGGGCGCAGGAGTCCATCATCAAGGCGGCCTTGGCGGAAATGGCGCCCCGGGAGCGGCGGGCCACTGCCTATGGCATTTTTAATGCCGGCTTCGGCCTTTGCTGGTTCCTGGGAAGCGCCTTGATGGGCTTCCTCTATGATGTCTCCCTCTGGTCCCTGATTTGCTTCTCAGTAATCGTCCAACTGGGCTCCATCCCGATATTCTGGCGAGTTTCCAAGGATATATGCCTGGTGCATCGCTCAGGATGATTGGCAGCACCCCCCGCACGCTATCCATAACGATTGCCAAGGGTTTTTTCTGATATCCGTATTTTGATGAACCCTAGAGGCGCAGCTGCGGGCGCGCCCTCAATTCCAGGCGCAACCCGGCATAAGACCCGCATAACCCCAGCAGTAGGGTAGGGGCGGAGACCGGATAAATTGGGGGTGCGGAAAGCCGGCAGGCGAGGGACTGGAATTACCCGGCAGGACCGGGTTTCTTGGGCGGCTGGCCCCAGGCCAGATTTTTTACGGTGCCGTCCTGGTTAAAGGTCACGGACAGCTCCCGGGTGGTTTCCTGCAAATTGGGAGCAAAGGCCTTCACCACCGGCACAAACTCACCGGGCTTGGGGTAGGCGGTGATACAGGTATAATGCCAGGTCTCCTTCCCTTGCTTGCCATAAGAGGCCGTAAGGGGGTAGCCCAGGAGGGCCGTGACGTCGGCCCGGGTGGATTTGCCCGCCTCGATCTTCGAGACGGTGTCGGCATCGGTAATGGCCTGGGTGCCGGCGGAGAGACAGGCGCTGGTCACCAGGAGAAGGCCCACTGCCAGAAGTTTTAGCCGCGTGGTCATGGCTCGATCCTGAAACGAACTCTCCAGAAGCCGGGGTCGGTGGCGATTCCTGCTCATTGTCTCAGATTGCCCGGCATCTTGCACCTTCAGATTAATCACCGCGCCGGTTTCCCGCAAGAAAAATTTTTCCGGAGCGCAAACCCGATTGGGTCAGACCCGCGGGTCCGCCCTGCCCGGCGGGCGCACCATGAGGTGCCTCCCTACGTTTCATGGGTAATTTTTTAACCGCGACTCGATATTAAATCACTGATTTATTTGCAACCGGGGACCTCAAGTTGACAGGCGCGTCGGCTTATGGCAAGGTGAAGATGGTAAAAAAATAACCGGGAGGCCGCCGCATGAGGCCGTTCCCTGAGAAAACTGGCAGCCCGAACGTCTCAGACCCCAGGAGAGTCTTGACCGCGCTCGGGCTGTGGTATTTTTTGACCACGCCAAGGCCGGCGGCGACTGCCGCCCGGCCAGACCTGAGGGAGAAAGGCACGCCATGAGGACTTTTGCCATTGCAAACCAGAAAGGGGGGAGCGGCAAGACCACCACCAGCGTCAATCTGGCCGCGGCCTTGGGGGAGAAAGGCCGGCGGGTGCTGGTCATCGACCTGGACCCGCAACATTCCGCCACCGCGTGGTTCGGGGTCAAAAACGCCGGCAAGGGAGTCTTGGGGGTCTTGGCGGACAACGGCAATATGCTGGAACTGGTGCAGGAGGCGGTGGTAGCCGGAGTGGACCTGGTGCCGTCCTCGCCCTGGCTGGTGGGGGCCGATAAGATGCTGGCCGGGGAAGTGGGAGCCGAAACTATCTTGCGCCGCAACTTGAGCCGTCTGCCGCCAGACCGTTGGGACTACGTCTTGATCGACTGCCCTCCCACCCTGGGGGTCCTCACGGTCAACGCCCTGGTGGCGGTGGAGGAA
>CAYNMI010000056.1:0-11456 GCA_964398095.1 uncultured Desulfobacca sp. | reverse complement strand
ATTTCGAGATCAAACCCATCACCACCCCGGACGAGGACCTGAAGGCCATCCTGGGCTAACCGGGCCTGGCGGTAATCGCAGGGGGCTGGTTTTCTTAAGGCCCCCCGCCCCTTCCTTTGCTGTCTCTTCACTATCCTTCCCTGCACAAAGTTTTTCCCTCCGCGGAGAGGGAAAACCCCTCCCCAATATGACAAGGCCCAATCTAGGGTTATAATTAAACCATTACCGCCGGCCCCCTACCCGGACCGGAAATCCTGGTTTACTTATTCAGGCACAAAACCAAGACCTTGAGATGAAATCGGACGCCGCCGCCACTTCTGCCTGGAATCCTTTTACCTTCCCGGTCTTCCGGGCCTTGTGGCTTGCCACCCTGGTTTCCAATATCGGCACCTTTATGCAGAGCGTGGGCGCCGCCTGGCTCATGACGTCGCTGTCCACCTCCCCGGCGATGGTGGCCCTGGTGCAGGCCGCCAGCATTTTCCCCATGTTCCTGCTGTCGCTGCCCGCCGGGGCCCTGGCCGACATCATCGACCGCCGGCGGCTGTTGCTGGCGACCCAGGCCTGGATGATGGTCGCCGCGGCCCTGCTGGCCGCCGCCACCCTCATGGGCGCCGCCACCCCCTGGGTGCTCCTGGGTTTCACCTTTCTCCTGGGCCTGGGCGCGGCCATGAATGCTCCCGCCTGGCAGGCCATCGTCCCGGAACTGGTGCCCCGCCCGGAGCTGGCCCGGGCCATTTCCCTGAACAGCGCCGGATTTAACCTGTCCCGGGCCGTGGGTCCGGCCCTGGGCGGCGCCATCGTGGCCTGGGCCGGGGCCGGGGTCACCTTTATCCTCAATGCGGTTTCTTTCCTGGCGGTGATGATCGTCCTGTACCGCTGGCCGCGCCCGGTCACCGCCGCCGCCTTGCCGGCCGAACGCATGGTCGCGGCCATCCACACCGGCCTGCGTTACGTGCGTCATTCCCGGGGGTTGCAAGCCGTACTCTGGCGCACCGGTATTTTCATCCTGTTCACCAGCTCCCTGTGGGCCCTCCTGCCCCTGGTGGTCCGCTTCGAAATGGGCGGCAGCTCCGCGGACTACGGCATCCTGCTGGGGTGCTTCGGCGCCGGGGCGGTGGGCGGCGCCACCCTCATGCCCCGGCTGCAACGCCTTCTCCCCGTGGAAGCCCTGTTGGCCGCCATGACCGGGATCGCCGCCGCCATGATCGTGGTCGCGGCCCTCCTCCCCCACATGGCGGCCCTGGTGGCGGCCATGGTGCTCAGCGGGGCCGCCTGGCTGGTCATGCTCTCCCTCTGCAATGTGGCCATCCAGATTGCGGTCCCGGCCTGGGTTCGGGCCCGGGTCCTGGCCGTCTACATGCTCGCCTTTGCCGGGGGCTACAGCCTGGGCAGCGCCGTCTGGGGCGCGGTGGCCACCCATTGGGGCCTCCAGGCCGCTCTGCTCTACTCCGCCGGGGGTCTGGGGCTGGGGGCCCTGGCCGCCATCCGCTATCGCATTATCATTGATGAGGACTCGGACCTGACCCCGTCGCTCCACTGGCCCGAACCCCACCTGATTCTCGAGCCCCGGCCGGAGCAGGGGCCGGTTTTGGTAACCATGGAGTACCTCATTGACCTGGCCCAGTCAGACCTGTTTGCCCGGGCCATGCGAGCCTTGAGTGTCATCCGGCGCCGGGACGGCGCCATCCGCTGGGGCTTGTGGCAGGACACCGCCAACCCGGGCCGCTTCCTGGAAACCTTTGTCGTGGAGACCTGGCTCGAGCACCGGCGCCAACACGAACGGATGACGGTGGCCGACCGCGCCGTGGAAGAACAGGCCTTGTCGTTTCATGTCGGCAGTGAGCGCCCCCGGGTCCAGCACTTGCTCTATGCCTATGGCCGGCGGGGCCGGGGCCGGAGAAGCTTTTTAAAGAGACTCAAAAAACTGGCTGGGCCGGGAGGTTAAGCCATGCTGGTTATCCGCCGCCCTAAAGGTGCGCCGCGGCTCTGTGGTTGCCAAGGGGGCCGGCTCGCGGCAAACGCTTTGGCGTGAAAAATCCGGACTATGGCCTATTGACTCTGCTCAACATTGGGGCGTGAGCTGTCGGCTAACTCCGAAAATATAAAAAGTGTAGCACCGCCACTCCGGAGGTGTATTTGTAGGGTGCGCACTGCGCACCACCCGGCGAATTAGAGCCTCGCCACCCATTGGCGTTACCCAGCAGGAACTGGGAAATGAGAGGAATTAAACGTAGGGCGGGCACTGCCCGCCATGTCATGGTGCGCGGTGCGCACCCTACACGACTGTTGAAGTTTTAATAAGTTAGGCCATAAAACCCCACAGGCCGTCTGGCCCCCCATGGAAAACCCTTTGGAGCTTGGCCAAAAATATTCTAAAATTCTGTTCGCCGGCGCCGGGAGGGGTGATTGAGGGGCTGGCCGCGCACTTTTGGTTGAAATATTGCCGGCAGGGTGCCTAAACCCCCGGGGCTGCCTTAAGCCTAAGACATCCATATCAACCGCCCAGGAGGCCAGCATGTCTGGTCAGCGACTCCGAACGGCCAGGTTCAGACCGACTATCCTGGTCGGCCTGTTATTGATGATCTTTGCTCCGGCGCAACCGGCCCCCGCGGCAGTGGTCAATTTCCAGGAACTATTGCCTTTTGTGGATATCAAGATCCCCGGTTGGACCATGGCAGGCAAGCCCGGCGGCGCCACCCTGCAGCAGGGCAAAGTGATGATCAGCGAAGCCCGGGCCTCGTTTAAGGCCGGCGATCAAACCCTGGAAATCGTCATCATGGATTTTTGGGGCCGGCCCCTGCCTTTCTTGCTGGCCCAGCCGCCGGAGATGGACTGCAGTGAAGAAATTGTCCGCACCACCGCGGTGCAGGGTTTTAAGGCCCTGGAAACTTATCGGGTCCGGGACAAGCAGGGTGAGTTAAGCATCAGCGTGGCGGACCGGTTCTGGGTGAAACTCGACGGCGAGGACATCGACGGCCTCGCGGTGTTGGAAAAAGCCGCCCAGCACCTGGACCTGAAAAAACTGGCCACCCTGGCTAAGTAAATCAGCGGCCTTGATCCCCGGGCGCGCCAATGGGGTCCCCCGGCCACGATTTTTAAAACCGTTGCGTTGCAGAAGTTCCCTGGTTCCCCCCGCTCCCCCCCATGGGGGCGAGTTGGGGTGAGCAGGAAGATAACCTTAACCCCGGAAGGCTGCTAAAATTCGAAAATCCCCTTTTGCCTGATGACCGGGGAAGCCGCAGAGGCCCTGCCCGGGCCCGGCGTCAGCGGGAAGACCAATCATGTTACGCACTTTGGAACTCTGGGGCGACCCCCGGGAGCGGGGCCGCCGCCACGGGGAAACCCTGGCCGCCGACATCCGCCGGATGCGCCGGGCGCTCCTGACCTACCTGGCCCGGATCAGCCTTTATGCCGGGGCCCTGCCCCTGTTCGGCCTCCTCAAGGGGCTGGCCCGGGGTTTCTGGCCCTATATCCCTCCCCACCTGCAGCAGGAAATGGCCGCGGTCGCCGCCGGCGCCGACGTCAGCCTGGGCGCCGTCCTGCTCATCAATGGCCTGGATGACCTGGTCAATAACCTCCCCCGGTGCTCGGCCCTGGCGGTGGGGGACCGCGGCACCGCCCAAGGGGACTATGTCATGGGGCGCAACCTGGATTATCCGGTATTCATCGAGCCCCTGGTGCGGCTCCAGACCCTGTTCCTCCTGTGGCCGCATCAGGGTCAGCCCCTGGCCTCCCTGGCCTGGCCGGGATACGTGGGGGTCTGCACCGGCATGAACTTCGCCGGCGTGGCCCTGGCCCAACTTTCGGCCGTGAGCCGGGACCGCACCCTCAAGGGCACCCCCGCGGCCCTGCGCTTCCGGCAGGCCCTGGAGGCCGGGGACTCCGTGGCCGCGGTGGCCGCCCGCCTCCTCCGGGCCCCCGGCACCATCGGCAACAATCTCCTGCTCTGCGGGCCCCGGGAAGCCCTGGTGCTGGAGCTCTCGGCCCGGCATGGCGAAGTGCGCCGGCCCCGCCACGGGATCCTCACCGTCACCAACCACTATCAGAGCCCGGGCATGCAGAGCCTGAAAGGGCGCTTTCCCTCTCCGCCGCCTTATTCGGTGCTCTCCGGGTATCAATTTACCGAGGCCTACAGCCAGGCCCGCAATCAGCGGCTCCAGGAGCTGGCCTGCGGCCGCGGTTTGGGTCCCATAGACTTACAAAAGATTCTCGCCGACCCCCAGGTCGCCAATGCCGGCACCGCGGTCTGCACCGTCTTTCACCCCGCCCGCCGGCGCCTGTGGGTGGCCCGGGGCGAGACCCCCCCGGTGAACCAGGGCCCCTTTACCCAAATCGACTTATGGCGATGACGTGGCTTAGGCGCCGTTATCCCCCCCGGCCACCCCCCCAACCGCCTTGACAACCGCTTAGAATCTGATACCATTTTGTCAAGCGGGCGATTAGCTCAGGTGGATAGAGCGTTGGTCTCCGGAACCAAAGGTCGGGCGTTCGAGTCGCCCATCGCCCGCCAGCAAAATCAATAAGTCAGCCAACATAAGGCGCCCGCAAGAATTCTCAGGGTGCATTGAGGGTGCAAGTAAGCCCCGGACCTCGAAAAGGTTCGGGGTTTTTTTATGGTTGTGGGTGATGCGGCCCAGGGTCCCCTCAGCCGGCGGGGTCAGCCAGGGTTTGTAGGAAAGAGTAGAGGTGGAAATGCTCCCTTCCAGGCCGGGGAGCAGGAGTTCCTGCAAGACCTGGACGAGCCGGCCGGCTCAAGGCAGAAAGCATGAAAATTTAGGAGTTAACCCGAATAAGTGCGCCGTTCTTTGAACATCATATACTGAACCGCAAAGCCGAAGGCGCCCAGTACCACCATGATGACGATGTCCGGCAAGTTGGCATGCCCGCCAAAAGTCAGGGCCGGGATGTACCAACCGAGGCCGAGGACTGTCAGCGCGGCACCGTTAAAAGCGGTAGTCAACATCACAAAGAGGTCCCGGAAATGATAAAACAGCAACCCCACGGCCACGGCGCCTATGACCCCCAGCAAGATCTGGACCGCCTGGGAGGCATTCAGGGCGAGTCCCAGGGAGACCAGGATCATGAAGCCTAAGGCCGCCCCGACGATGATGACCCCAATGCTCCACAAAGGATAGGCGAGCGCGGCCAGCACCAGGGCCGCGCCGACGCCGATCACCAGGGCCAGCCAGGGATGGCTGGCCGGTATCCAGGCATAGCCGAACACGTACCCATAAATCAAGCCGGTTAAGATCAAAAAAATCCGGAACAGAGGATAGCCATAAAAACAACTGGCCAAGCCCACGAGGATGGCCGCGAGCCAAAACCATGCATTCATAGGAAGATTTCCTTTCTGGTTTCTCTTGCCGAATATGCAGGCCGGCTTATCGGTTCAGGTCTTTTCTCCCCCCGCAGGTGGCCCGCCGGATTACCCTTGAGAAGCTTTACCCAGCCATTTATCCAATAATAATTATGAATTCGGTAATGACAAGATGGGGGGGCATGGAGGAGTCGGAACCTGGCCCCCCGTTCTTCTGAAAAAGCAAAATGACTAAGGCCAGCCATGGGGAATTGGTCACCGAGCCGCCGAGAAGGTAGGGCTGTTTGAGCCAGGCGCGCTTCCCGCCTTGAGGCAAGATCAAGCATCTCGCCTCAGGTCTTGCCCAGAAGGTCCGAGGGGCAGGCAAGCCATATTTAAGTTTTAAAAAATCCTGCCGATACCTATCAATAAACTGGCAGGCGGGATGGGAAAATGAGCTGGAACATGATCATTTTCGTGTTTGGATTTATCCTGGGCGGGTGTACGGTAATGTTAATCCTGGGCCTGCTGGCTCTATCTAACGAAAAGACCGAGGCCCGTGAGTTTCAAGCTCCGGTGCGAGAACCGGCGCCGGAGGTTGCGAACCCTAAAATTTACCCCCGGTTAAGCTGCCTCAGCGGCGCCAAGGATGGGTCTCCTGGTATCCGGGATAAGCACAAAGCTGTCTCTTAAGAAAACCCCTGGTCTGCGGTCACCCCTTTCTCCCCAGGCAGATTCTGCCTGTCTTGGACAGCTCCAGGCTCTGCAACAGGATTTTTCCCATTTCGGAAGAGTACCCGGCTTAAGGCTCGGGACCTTAAAACTCTGGGGAATGCCGGGATAGGAATAGATTTTGCGAGCCTTCATGCAGGTCCGGCGCCCGCGCCGCCAGGTTCATCCCCACCGGCAGCCCAGCGCACCTGCGCCCCCACCCCAACGGTCACCAGGATCTCGTTGGTGCGTTGCACCAACCGCTGCAGCCAGGCGGCGGCACTCTCCAGGCGGCAATCCTCCTGGCATTCCCGGAGGACGAGGCCGGCGGCCCCCAATTCAAACGGCGCCAGGAGGTCTTCCGGCTGGAGCAGCTTCAGACAGTCCCACCACACCGTATCCGGAGCCTTGAGTTCCTCCCGGCTGGCCATGCCGCGCAAGCAGGCAAAGATGATCTCCCGGTGGCCGGTTCTCACCATTGCCGTTACTTGCCGGCGCATTTCCAGGGGTTCCAGGCGGCGGATATTGATGGCGAAGGCCGGGCATTGGGAGGCGCACAGACCACAGGCAACGCACGTTTCCTCGGGAAACACCGCCTGCCCCTCCATAAAGGGGACCGCAAAGGGACAAGTGCGCACGCAGGTGAGGCAACGGACACATTTTCGGTCAATCACCTCCGCCCCCCGCCCGCAGTTAAGACAGCGCCGGGCCTCGATCAGGGCGTCGGCCTCCTCATAGACCAGTTCGGCACTGTCAAAATCCTTGAGCCGCTCCGCCACCGGACGCTCTTGCAGGGGCCGGCTGGGGACGCGGGCCACCAGGGAAGCCTGCTTGGCCGGCAACCGGGAGATGGCCCGGGGACAGTCCTCCACCAGCTTACGGTAACGGCCGCTGCGGAAAAAATGCTCGATGCCCGCCGCGGCCCGCCGGCCGCTGGCCGCCGCGGCCACCGCCAGGGAGGGCCCGGTTAAGATCTCCCCCGCCAGAAATATCCCGGCGGCAAAGACCCCGGGGAGAGAGGTGGACATGGTTTGCCGGTCCACCCGGATCCTGGACCCGTCCAATTCCAGGTGTTCCTGCCGCGCCGCGTCCAGTTCCGCCTCCTGGCCGATGGCAAAGATCAGCGTATCCGCGGCCAGGCGCTGGCTTCTGGTCTCGTCATAGGTGGGGGCAAACCGGCCCAGGTCATCGAACAGGGAGGTGCAGGCCATCAATTCAATGCCCTGCACCCGGCCCCCCTCGGCCTGCACCACCTTGGGAGCCCATTGGTAAATGAGGTCGATGACTTCTTCCTTGGTCCGCTCGGTTTCCACCGGGGAGGCAAACAACTGGTCGGGGGCCTCCAGGCAGATCATCAGCACTTCCGGCGCCCCCAGGCGTTTCACCGCCCGGGCGGCATCCATGGCCACGTTCCCGCAGCCGACGATCAGCACCTTCTGGCCCAGCGGCGGGGGCTGCCCCTGGGCCACCTGGCGCAAAAAGGGCAGGGCCAGATACACCCCGGCCGTGTGCATCCCGGGAACCGGCAGGCTCCGCCCCTTTTGCAGGCCAATGGCCAGCATGATGGCGGCATAGCCTTGTTCCTGCAAATCCCGGAGGGAAAAATCCCGGCCCCAGGTCTGGCCGGTGCGGAACTCGGCCCCCAGGGCCTCCAACTCATACAGGTCTTCCCAAACCACGGCCTTGGGGAGGCGAAACTTGGGAACCACCTGCATGGGCATGCCCCCGGGCTCCGACTCCCGCTCAAAGAGCGTCACCGGGTAACCCTGGAGCAGCAGGTCCCGGGCCGCGGCCAGGCCGGCCGGGCCGCTGCCCACGATGGCCACCCGCTGGGGCCGGCTCAGGCTGGCCCGGCGATACTGGCGCCGCCGGTATTCCCGGGTATGATCCATGACGAACCGCTTTAAGGCCCGAATGGCCAGGGGGCCTTCCACATATCGGCGGCGGCAGGCGTCTTCACACGGATGGGCGCAGATATAGGCGCAGACGGCCGGGATCGCATTGTTGGCCTTGATCACTTCCATGGCTTCTTCGTAGCGGCCCTGGTAGATGAGGCCCACATAGCGCCGGGCATCGGTGCCCACCGGACAGGCGGCCGTGCAGGGAGGGAGTAACGGTTCCTGAATCTTGGCGTCCATCATCTTGCCCCCGTGGCGGGTTTTCCTTTGAAATGCCGGATCAAGGGTTACCGGGCCGCCCGGCGGCGAAAGATGGCGCCGGCAATCAACCAACTGCCCGTCAGAAACAGAAGCAGGCCCAGGATGGGGGTATAAGGCGAGATAAAATAACTTTTCCCGGAGATTCCCAGGCGCAGGAGTTCCACCACGTAGGTCAGGGGGGAGGCCAGGGCCACGGGTTTGAGCCACCAGGGCAGGTGGGCCAGGGGCATAAACACGCCGCTCACGAAGAGCAGCGGGAAGCGGAAAAAGTTCATCAGGGTCATGGCCTCAAACACCTCCCGGACCAGGACCGCGGCCATCAGGCCCAGAAGCGAGAAGCACAGCGCCCCGGCTCCCAGCCCCAGCGCAAAGCACCACAGCCCGTGCAGGCGCAGACCCAGGAGCAGCCCGAGACCCAGGGTGAGCACCAGGGAGGTGGCCAGGCCGTAAGCCGCGGCGCTGGCAGCCTTGCCCAGCAAGATGGTTGACGACGTCAGGGGCGCCAGGAGCAGCCGCTGAAAGGTGCCGGCCCGCTTCTCAAAGGTAACCACGATGGCGGCCATGGAGGTGTTGCCGAACAGCAAGGTCATGGCAATAATGCCGGGGGCGATGTCCAGATACGTGCCGGGGTCTTTGACGTACAGGGAAAGCATGAGCACCGCCGGGAAGAGCAACCCCCAGGTGATGAGCGGCGGTTTGCCGTAGTAGCTCTCCATATCCTTGCGGCTTATGGCCAGGGCTCGCCGTACCTGAATCATGAGACTGTTCCGGGATCGGTCAGGTTATCCTGCAGAATTTCCATGAAAGCATCCTCCAGGCTGGCCCCGGCGGAGTTGATCCCTTCCAGGCGCAGTCCCGCCGTGGCGCTAAAGGCCAGGAGTTGCCCCAGGGCCGCATGGGGGTCGGCGACCTCCAGCCGCCAGGCGTTATCCTGGGGCGTGACCGCCAGCACTGCCGGACAGGCCCGTCGCAAGACCTCCGGCGACACCTCCCCGGAGAACGTTACCGTCAGCAGGTTCACCCGGCTGACGCGCTCCCGGATGGCCCCGATGGTTCCCTGGGCCACCACCCGGCCTTTGATCAGGATTACGACGCGCCGGCACAGCGCTTCGGCTTCCTGGAGGTTATGGGTGGTGAGAAAGACCGTGGTTCCCTGTTGATTAATGACCCTGATCAAAGCGCGCAGGGCCCTGGAGCTGGGGACGTCCAGGCCGGTGGTGGGCTCATCCAGAAAGAACACCTGGGGATCGTGCATCAAGGCGGCGGCAATGGTGAGCCGCCGCTTCATCCCTCGGGAAAGAGACCCAAAGGGCGCCGCGGTTTTTGCCGTCAGGTCGAATTGGGCCAGGAGTTCCGTGGCCCGGGCCTGGCGGCGGGGGCGCGGCAGTCCGTACAGCTCTCCCAGGTAATCCAGGTTGCGCCGGCAACTCAATTCGGGATAGAGATTGGATTCATCGGGGACCACGCCGATCCGTTGTTTGACGAACACGGGGTCCCGGGCCACATCCGCGCCGCAAATTGCCACTTCACCGGCATCCCGGCGCAGCAGCCCGCTGAGGATTTTGATGGTAGTGGTTTTCCCGGCGCCGTTGGGGCCCAGATAGGCCAGGATTTCGCCCCGCCTCACGGAGAACTGCACGCCCTGGAGGGCCTGCAGCGGGCCGTAGGCTTTGGACAACCCGGAGACGCGGATGATTTCAGGAGGTTCCATAGGACCGACAGGGCCGGCCAGGAGCCAGGCGCTCAGGCTCCCGCCGGTCCGGGCTTATTTTTTCCCCTGACTAAGACAGGGGTGTTCCTGGGTGTCCCCGTGGCACTTCTTGATCTGCTCGGGAGTGCACTCTTCGGGTTGGCCTTTCAGCTCTTCGGGCTTTTCACAGCCGACGCGACCTTGGCACATGCTCCGTCTCCTTCCCCGGCCAACTTCCAGGGTTCCTGGGATTCATGAGACTCCCAGTATTCATTCAGGATTGCCCGCCATTGCCCCAGGGTGTCCCGGTTGAGGCGGTAATGCACGAAATAGCCGGACCTTTGCGCGGTTACCAGGCCGGCCTCCCGGAGCACTCGCAAGTGCTGGGACACCGCTCCCGGGGTGACCCCCAGCCTGGTCGCCAGGGCCCCCACGCACAAGGCGCGGTCTTGCACCAGCTCCAGGATGCGAAGTCTGGCGCTGACGGACAAGATGGTGAAGATGCGGGCTATTTCTTCCGTATGGACCATTTTATCTTAGTTTATACTAAAAAACTAAATTAACCAGATTTTTTTGACGAACGGGCCCGCTAGCTTCTCATAAAAGGCTTGACAATAACTGTTTATCCGGTTATTTAAAATCTATTATGAAAAAGCAAGCCCAACTCTTTAAATCCCTGGCGGATGAAACCCGGCTGCGGATCCTCTGGCTGCTCATGGCCAAAGAGGAGCTCTGCGTGTGCGATATCATGGGGGTCCTGGGCATCACCCAGTCCAAGGCGTCCCGGCACCTGCGCTATCTCTATCACCTGGGTTGGGTCAGCGACCGCCGGGAGGGGGTATGGATGTATTATCGGCTGAGCGTCCCCCCCGGCAGCCCGGGAGATAAACAACTCAAACTCCTGGCGGACATCTTGGGCTCCGGCCCCGAGGCCAAGGCGCTCAAGGACCGGTTGGAGCAGTGGCTGGCCGCCAAGGGGCAGAGCCAGTGCGGCGCCGCGTGTCAAGGTTCCTGAGGTTATCATCCAGTTTTTTCTCTATTTCCTTATTGACATATCCGGTTAAGCGATTATATATTAACATATGAGAGAGAGGCGCGCGTTTCATATCCCTGACTTGCTGAAATCTAAAATTTTTTTGCGCCTCTAATATTTAAGCAAACGGTTATCCGGATATTAAAGAGATAGGAACATTCATGGCTGCCACCGTTGTCAAGCGTCTGGGTTTCGTGGAGCGCTTCCTGACCCTGTGGATTTTCCTGACCATGGCCGGAGGGGTTGGCCTCGGGTACTTCCTGCCCGGCTTCACCAAGTTGTTGACCTATTTCCAGGTGGGCACCACCAACATTCCCATCGCCGTCGGCCTGATTCTCATGATGTATCCCCCTTTGGCCAAGGTGCGCTACGAGGAACTGCCCCAGGTCTTCAAGAATTTCAAGGTCTTGGCCCTGTCCTTAATCCAGAACTGGATCATCGGTCCCATCCTGATGTTTCTGTTGGCCATCGCCTTTCTCCGGGGCTATCCCGAGTACATGGTGGGCCTGATTATCATCGGCCTGGCCCGGTGCATCGCCATGGTCATCGTCTGGAACGACCTGGCCC
>CAYNMI010000055.1:0-11666 GCA_964398095.1 uncultured Desulfobacca sp. | reverse complement strand
GCCCCGAGCCCCCTTCAAACAAAACGCTTTCCAGCACCCGGCAACTGCACCGCAGCAGGGCCAGGTCGTCCGTCCGGAGAGCCTGCCATTCCTGCTCCTCCAGGCCGTAAGCCTCCCGGAAGGCCGGCTCCGCCGCCAGGCGGCGGCAGCGATCCAGGTCATAGGCCAGGGTGGCAAAGAGGTCTTGGATCACGGGGTCCACCGCGCCAGGTTCCAGCAGCCCGGCCTTGAGCAGGATTTCAATCCAGCCCCGGCGCCCCTGGTCATACTCGCCAAATCCCTGGTTAGCCATCCAGGACTCCAGGGTCCACTCCACCCCGGTATCGAAGCCCCGGCAATAATCCAATTTGCGGCAGAAGTAATGGTCCACCACCCCCTCCGGGGTGAGCCGGCTGCCCATGGTGATGGGAAAGAGGCGGCAGGCCGCGGGCCGGTGTCCATAAACCGAGCACCCCTGGGCCCCCAGGAACGGACAACCACCGCCTGCCGGCCGGCAGGCGTCGATGAACACCAGGGGCAGATTGGACAACGGTTCCGTCTCCTGGCGGGTGTAACGCTGGAGCAATGCCCCGGAAGTGATCCCCAGCGCCCGTTGCAGCCGCAGGATATCATACGGGCTCAGGATAATGGTGGGGGTGCGGCAACACTGGTTGAAGCAGGGCAATTCGGCCTGGCACCGGAAGGTAAAGGTGCTTTGCCGGGACAGGCCGGCCTGGTCGGGCTCTTGATAGAGCGACCCCATATCTGGTTTCTCGGGAGCCATGGCGGGCGACGCCTCCGGGGGAGATTTGCAAAACTTACCTGACATTCTGTCATAACCCTTTGAAATATCAAGGGAGCTTTTCCGGGTCCCCGGGTTCGGACGCCAAGCGCGGCGCCCCCGATGCCGCCAAATTCATCCCCTCCCCGTCAGTAGCCGATAGACCTTAAACAGGCAGAGAGTTCATGGATTAACCTCTTCAAGGGTTAATCTTACCGGGGCTTGGGGTCCCGGCGCTGGGTCCAAGCGGATCTGCTGCTCGTCCTCGCCAGATAAATGACCTGGGGAAAAAGGTGGGGAAACCGCAGGATTACTCCGGTTACCGGTAATCACCCCGGGCCGGATAATTTTCCTAAGATAATAGAAAGGATTGGCCCATGCTGCCCTCGAAAAAGTCAGGCCAGGAGTCGGCCGCCCAGCTCCGCCGCGCCGGGCTAAGGGCAAAGCCCGCCCGCCGCGGCAAGGCCATGGCCATGCCGCGCTTCATCGAGCTCATCCAGGGCGGCGAAGACTGGCTCTTGCGCCGGGTCCTGGATTATGCCATCCAGCGAAATTATGCCCGGTACACCTCCACCCTGGCCGAAGCCTGGCGCCTTTCCATTGCCGGCCTGTCCGGGGCGTTGCTCGAGGCCTGCCAGGCCTCCGGTCAGCCGCCGGAATTGGGGCCGGATGAGGATTTCTCCCAGGACCCCATCGCCGCCTTCGGCATCCTGGAGGCCCGGCGGCACCGGGCCCGGGGGGTGTCTTTTGGCATGTTTCTGGGCCTGATGAAGTACTATCGCCAGAGTTACCTCGACCTGGTCCGCCAGGCCGGTTTCCCCAAGGTTTATGAAGAGCACTGCCGCCTCTTCCTGCACCGGTTCTTTGACCGGGTGGAGATCGGCTTCTCCACGGCATGGGCCGGCTTGAGCGCCAAGGCGCGGCAGACCGAATTGCAGGCGGCCAACCGGGCCATGGCCAATGAAAAGAGCCTGTACCTGACGATCTTCGAAAGCCTGCCCACCCCGGCCCTGCTCTTGAACGCCGACAACCGGATCAGCCACCTGAACCATGCCGCAATGGAGTTGCTGCGCGGGTTTGATCTGCCGGCAAATGTTGACGACGATTTGGAGGCAGCGCCCCCGTTGGCAACCATCCCGTTTCTGGCCGACGACTTGCAGGCCTTCCTGGCGGCCCGGGAGCCGGAACGCCTGATCGAGAAGTCGATTGCCACCCGGGATGGCATCGGCTTCTTCCAGATCAAGTTGCAGCGCCTGCTGGATGTCAGCCGCAAATTTCAGGGGACCGTCGTTCTTCTTGAAGACCTGACCGCGCCCCAGTGGGCGGCCCAGGCCCTGCGGAAAAGTGAAGAACGTTATCGTCTGCTGTTCCACAGCAGCAATGACGCGGTGTTTGTCCATCCGCCGGTGACGGGGGACACCCCGGCAAGGTTTATTGAGGTCAACGCTCAGGCCTGTCAATCCCTGGGCTATACCCGGGAAGAACTGCTGCAGCTCTCCCCCCTGGAGTTGGGGGAGGCCGGTACGGAGAGCGAGTTTATCGCCATCCGGGAGAAACTCGCGGCGGAAAAGCAGGTGCTCTTCGAAACCGTGCACGTGGCCAAAGATGGCCGGCGCATCCCGGTGGAAATCAATACCCGCCTGTTTCACGATCACGGGCGGCCCCTGATGCTCTCCATGGTCCGGGATATTTCGAAGCGCAAACAGGCGGAGATGGAGGTCCGGCGCCTGGCCTCGTTCCCGGAATTGAACCCCAACCCCGTCGTGGAAGTGGATGCCGCCGGCGCCATCACGTACGCCAACCCGGCCACCCGCCAGGCCGCCATTCCCTCCCCGGCGGCGTTGCTGCCTCCGGATGTGATGGAACTCATGAAGGCCGCCGGCGCCGGCGGGGCCAGGCAGTGCTATCGCGAGGTTTGGGTAAAAGACGTCCTCTACGGGGTCGATATCAGCTTCCCGGAGCAGCTCCCGGTGGCCCGCCTTTATGCCGCCGACATCACCGCCCGGCATCAGATGGAAACGCAACTGGAGCTAAAAAGCCGCCTCCTGGACAATGCCACCGATTTCATCCATCTGGCTGAACTGGACGGCACCTTGAGGTACTGCAATGAATCAATGGCCGGGCAGTTGGGGTACGGCCGGGAGGAATTGCTGGGCCAAAAGATTCCGGCGTTGCTGACTCAGGAAAATGCCCGGCGGTTCTCCGACCGGGTTGAGAACTTGCAAGCGCAAGGCGAGGCCGTCTTTGACAGCGCCTATCACCGTAAGGATGGCACGGTATTGCCGGTGGAGGTCCGGGCCCGCCTCCTGGCCCTGGAAGGCCGTCCGGTGATCCTGGGTGTGTCCCGGGACATCAGCGAGCGCCAGGCTGCGGCCGCGGCCCTCCTGGACGCGGCCCATAAGTGGCGGACAACTTTTGACGCCATCGGTGATGCGGTCTTCCTAATGGACCGGGACAGCCGGATTATCCAGGCCAACCGGGCCCTGGCCGACCTGGTTCAGAAGCCCTTCGGCGAGATTGTCGGCCGGCCGTGCTGGGAAGTGGTGCATAACGCTACCGGCCCGATTGCCGACTGTCCGTTGGTGCGCATGTGGGAAAACCCCCGGCGGGAAAGCCTGGTTTTCCCCTCCGGGAAGCGCTGGCTCAAGGCGGCGGTGGACCCCATCTTCGATGACGCGGGTGCGGTGACCGGCGCGGTGCACATCATCACCGACATCAGCGATTCCGTCCGGGCCCATCTGGATCTGAGAAGCAGCCTGGAAAAGTTGCGCCGCACTTTAAACGGCACGGTCTCGGCCCTGTCCTCCATGGTGGAAACCCGGGATCCCTATACTGCCGGGCACCAGCGGCGCGTGGCCCTCCTGGCTGCGACGCTGGCCCTGGAAATGGGGCTCACCCCGGACCAGGCCGAGGGGATGCGGGTTATCGGCTTCCTCCATGATATCGGCAAAATCGCCGTACCCGCCGAAGTGCTCAGCCGGCCCGGCAAGATCAGTCCCTTGGAGTTTAACCTGATCCAATGCCACTCCCAGGCGGCTTATGATATCCTGAAGACCATCGACTTCCCCTGGCCGGTCGCCCAGGCGGTGCACCAACACCACGAACGGCTGGATGGCTCGGGCTACCCCTTGGGCCTCCATGATGCGGATATTATCCTGGAGGCGAGAATCCTGATGGTGGCTGACGTGGTGGAAGCCATGGCCTCTCACCGGCCCTACCGCCCGGCCAGGGGCATCGACGTGGCCCTGGAGGAAATCACCGGGAATCAGGGCAAACTGTATGACCCTGAAGTAGTGGCGGCGTGTGTCAAACTCTTCCGCCACTCCGGCTTTACCTTCAACTAAACCGGCGCCCAGGTCTTGGGGGCGCGCCTCTCAGAATCCGCCTCCCCGGGGCGGCCGCAACGGCTGCCCGCTGATAAAACCGCGGTCCGGCTAGCCAGAAACCTGAGTGGTTTTTGTTGGACCCCTAAGCCATAAAAGTGTTACCTTTGTCCCCAGGACTTCTCCCGGCCAGGCCAGCCCACGGATAACACCTTCAAGGAGGGACGCCATGCCCAATGACCGCACCATTGCCTATTTCACCATGGAGATCGCCCTGGACCCCGGCATGCCCACGTACAGCGGCGGGCTGGGCGTGTTGGCCGGGGACACCATCCGGGCGGCCGCGGATCTCAAGGTGCCCATTGTCGCCATGTGCCTCCTGCACCGCAAAGGCTACTTCTACCAGCGCCTGGACGCCCAGGGCAACCAGATGGCCGAACCGGTGCTGTGGGCGGTCAATGATTTCCTGACCGAGATGCCCGAGCGGGCCACGGTGGCCATCGAGGGCCGGGAAATTAAGCTCCGGGCCTGGAAATTTGCGGTCAAGGGCGTCAGCGGCTACGAGGTGCCGGTCTATTTTCTGGACACCGACCTCCCGGAAAACAGCGACTGGGACCGGCGGCTCACCGACCACCTCTACGGCGGCGACGACTGGTACCGCCTGTGCCAGGAAGTCGTCCTGGGAATCGGCGGGGTGCGGATGCTCCGGGCCCTGGGGTACCGGGACCTGCAACGCTTCCACATGAACGAGGGCCATGCGGCCTTCCTGACGGTGGAGCTCTTGAACGAAGAGGCGGAGAGGAACGGCAATCACAGCCTTGGTCATCAAGAGATTGAGGCGGTGCGGCGCAAGTGCATCTTTACCACCCATACGCCGGTCCCCGCGGGACACGACCAGTTTACCCTGGAACTGGTGGAAAAGATGGCGGGCAACCTCAAGTACGTGGTGGATATGCAGGACGTGTTTGCCGTGGATATTCAGAAACATATCTTCCAATATGGCGGCGAGTTCGCCCGGGTGCCCGAACTGGCGGCGCGCGGTCTCAGGCTGAATATGACCTACCTGGCCCTCAACCTGAGCCACTACGTCAACGGCGTGGCCAAGAAGCACGGGGAGGTCTCCCGGCTCATGTTCGCCGACTACCCGGTGGACGCCATCACCAACGGCGTGCACGCCGCCACCTGGACCACGGAGCCCTTCCAGACGCTCTACGACCGCCACATCCCGGGCTGGCGGGAGGACAATTTCAGCCTGCGCTACGTCCTCAATATCCCGGATGAAGAACTGTGGGACACGCACCAAAAGGCCAAACAGGAGCTGCTGGATTACGTCAATTACCAGACCAACAGCGGCATGGACAAAGACGTCCTGACCCTGGGGTTCGCCCGGCGGGTGGCGACCTACAAGCGGGCCGACATGCTGTTCAGTGATTTGGAGCGCTTGCGGCAAATTGCCCGGGAGGCGGGAGCACTGCAGATCATCTATGCCGGCAAGGCCCACCCCCAGGATACTCTGGGACAAGACCTCATCCGGCGGATTTTCCAGGCCAAAGAGGCCTTGCAGGCTGACATCAAGGTGGCCTACCTGGCAAATTACGACACCTGGCTGGCTCGCCGGCTGGCGGGCGGCGTGGACGTGTGGCTGAACACGCCCCAGCCGCCCAACGAGGCCTCGGGCACCAGCGGCATGAAAGCCGCCTTAAACGGCGTCCCCAGCTTCAGCACCCTGGACGGCTGGTGGCTGGAGGGCCACATCGAGAACTTCACCGGCTGGTCCATCGGCACCCCGGTGAGCCACGGTCCCGAAATCTACGATTGCTCCGGTGACGCCGATTGCCTCTATGCCAAACTGGAGAAAGTCATCATCCCCAGGTACTACCGGAAACGGCATGAGTTCATGCAGGCCATGTACGGGGCCATCGCCATCAACGGCGCCTTTTTTAACACCCAGCGCATGGTGCAGCAGTACGTGGTGAAGGCCTATCTCTGAACCTGGCCACAGGCCCCGGCCGGGAACAATTGCGGCCATGGGTATCTTGACTTAAGAGTCGGTCGCTCCAGAAGGCTTAGATAGCCCGTAGCCCGTAGGGCGGGAAAGCGAAGCGCATCCCGCCTTTGGCCATTGCCGCTAAAAATGTGGCACCGCCGCCCCCGGCGGTGTAAGAGCGCTATACTGCCCCCGCCCCCTTGCTTTTTGCCGGAACAGTCTTAACATAATAATGTATACATCAAAGGTAACAAGGTCATGAACCCTATGAAAACCGTGGTTATGCTGATACTGCTGGCGGCCGCCGGACTCGTGGCCGTCAGCTTTGCCGGGAACCTGCCGCCTGAGAAACCGAAACGGAGTGGCGCCATGCCTGAAACCCAAAAGAACTTACCAACCGCCACCTTTGCCGGCGGCTGTTTTTGGTGCGTCCAAAGTGATTTCGAGAAAGTCCCGGGGGTGGTCAAGGTCGTCTCCGGGTATGCCGGGGGCCGGGGGGCCCATCCCACCTATGAAAATTACGCCGCCCAAGGCTATGTGGAGGCGGTCCAGGTGACCTATGATCCGGCGAAGATCTCCTACCCGCAACTGCTGGACTATTTCTGGGGGCACGTGGACCCCACCGATGCGGGAGGGCAATTCGCGGACCAGGGGCCGCAATACCGCAGCGTCATTTTTTACCACGATGCGGAGCAGCAGCGTCTGGCGGCCGTCTCCAAGCTGGCCCTGGAAAAATCCGGACGTTTCTCCAAGCCCATCGTGACGGAGATTCTGCCGTTCACCAACTTTTACCCCGCGGAGGCGTACCATCAAAATTATTGCCGGACAAACCCCCTGCGCTATAAATATTACCGGCGGAATTCCGGGCGGGACCAGTTTCTTAAGAAGGTGTGGGGCGCAGCCAAAACCGGCGCCGACCCCCCCGGGGAGGCCCAATCTAGCAAACCCAGCGATGCCGAGCTGCACCGGAAGTTGACCCCGCTGCAATACCGGGTGACCCAGAAGGAGGGCACCGAACCGGCCTTCCACAACGAATATTGGAACAATAAAAAGGCCGGCATCTACGTGGATATCGTCTCGGGCGAGCCGCTGTTCAGTTCCCTGGACAAGTTCGAGTCCGGGACCGGCTGGCCGAGTTTCACCCGGCCCCTGGCGCCGGGCGACATCGTGGAAAAGCCGGACCGCAGTTTTTTCATAAAACGCACCGAAGTGCGGAGCAAACACGGCGATTCCCACCTGGGGCACGTGTTTGCCGACGGACCGCCGCCCACGGGCCTCAGATACTGCGTCAATTCCGCGGCCCTGCGCTTCATCCCCAAAGAGGACCTGGTAAAGGAAGGCTACGGCAAGTATCTCAAGTTGTTTGAGCCGGAAAAAGGCGACCAGAAGTAATCGAGATACGGAGCGGTAGGGTAGGCTCCGGGGGGGGAGAACCCGCCGAGGCTCTGACCGGGCCGGAGCGTCCTGGCTGCGCGGTGGAGATCAAGGGCCGGGCGGCAGCGGATTCGGCGCACCCCGCCCGGGCCCTGGGTTACCCGCAAGCGGTTATCTGAGGGCCTTGGCGATCCGCTGCAAAAATTCCTCGTCCAGATCTTTGGCAGACGGTCTGTAGATGCAACGGGACCAGACGCGGCCAATGAGGCATAGTGCGACTGCTCCCAAGAGAAAGATGCCGGCATAGGTGACCATGTCCATGGTTGCCCTCCTTTCCCCCAAACTTGTCTAGCCAGCATAGGGGGTGCTTACCGCCGGAGCAATCAGGGAATCCCTAAAAATCAGCTCAGAAAAGGCCAAAAGTGCCCGGTCACTCCCCCTGGCGGGATAGGGTCGGCCCAGCCCCGGCAGGGACCGGCTGGAAGCTACTCACTGAGGATCAGATCATCCAGCGGCCGCTTGGGCACGTGATGGACGCCGTGCTCATCCCGCCAGTACTTGATGTTGCCCCCAGGCTGCAAGTCCTCCAGGATCACGGTCTCCTTGGGTTTGCCCAGAGCAATGACCAGGAGGATCTCAAACCGGTCCGGGAGATGGAGCCATTCCCGCAGCAGGTCTTTTTTGATGGAGCCGATCATGCAGCCGCCCAGGTTTTTCTCCCGGGCCCCCAGGAGGATGCTCTGGGCCGCGATCCCTACGTCGATGGCAAAGGTCTTGGCGATATTCAAGTCGCCCACCATGATGATATAAGCTGACGGCCGCTCTCCTTCCGGGGGACCGGGCCACGTCTTAATGTATCCGGCCCACGCCAGGCAGGAGAAGATCATTTCGTTCTTGAGGGGGTCGTTGGAGAGAATATACTTGAGAGGCTGGAGGTTGGCGGCGGAGGCCGACAGGCGGGCCAGGTTCACCAGCCACCGCAGGGTGGCTCCCGAAATCGTCGTCTTCTGGAAAAAACGCCGGTAACTGCGATTGCTCTTGATCAGGTCCTCAATCATGGCAGCTTCCTGGTGAGTAAGGTTGACAGTGAGAAGCCCCGGCTGCGCTTCAGGCGGGTTCCGGGCGCGGCTCCAGGCTAAAGACCCCTTCGGGGGTGAGGGTGGCCTTCAGGCCCAGGGTTTCCAGGAATTCACTCAGGGGGCGGCCCAGGAGAAATTCGGTGGCCCCGGGGGTCAGCTCCCAATCATCGATGAGCATCCGCCGCAGATAGTGGTCGAAGTGCAGGGCCTCGAACAGGGCGTCGCCGGCCTCTTCCTGCCCGGCCCCCAGGTCGGCCAGCAGGCGGGCGACCGCGGCGCAGTCACAGCGGTCCTGATGCTCCCGGATCAAATCCCAGACCTCGGGGACGCCGGCGAACAGGTGGCGGCGCTGCAAGAGTTCCTCGGGCGCCGGCGGGGGCGCGGGCTCCCCCCAGCAGTTCTGGCGGCGGCACTGCTCCGGCCGGTCCTCATAGATGCGGCAGGTCCGGTTGGCCGCCAGGTAAAACCAGCACTGGCGGCTGCCCGGGACCTCCCGGACCTTGAGCCGCTCGTCCTTCAGGGGGGCCACCTGCCCCTCCCGGGTGGTGGCCATTTCCCCGGGCCGGAGGGTATAGACGTCGTTCCAGGTGAGGATTTCCCGGTGAAACAGTCCCAGATCGGGACTGAGCAGGGTGGGGCTGCCCTTTGCGCAGCATTCGCCGCAGCGCACGCAGGTGGCGGCCTGCTCCAAAAGCTGGTTGCGGCTGACGGTCATCAGCCGGCGCCAGGCGATGGCCCGGGACTCGGGAGGCAGGTTATTCCAACTCTCATAGACCTCTTTAAATCCCGCGGCCGCCTCGATCTCCCGGCGCAAAATCCCGTAGCGCTCACTCTTGGGGGAGATTTGCATGACCTCGGCCAGATAGTCCTCCCAAATGGCGGCCAGCACCTCCCGGGGGCCTTTGGCCAGGGCCTCCCACGGTTCTGCATGAATCTTGCCTAAAAATTTCTTGTCGGCCATGCCGGTCCTTTATCGTTGAGATGGTGCCCGTCGCCTCCTGACCGGCAACGGTTGTCGGGCTGGAAGGCGCCAAGCGCCCCCAGACATATTATCATAACTCCGGGAGCCGGGCGCAGGAGATTTTCGGGTTTTTCGGCCTAACGGCCTTCTTGCCGGATAAAATTCACCAGGCCCAGGGTCAACTCGGTCATGGCCTCCAGGTTAAGGCGCTCCATGACGTCGCCGGGACCGTGGTAGTGGGGATTGCGCATGAACGCGGTGTCGGTGAGCATGACCGCGGGGTAACCCTCATCCCAAAAATTGGCGTGGTCGCTCAGGCGCACTTCCGGCAGGATGTGGCCCCCCAAGGGCACCGCCAGGGTGATGGCGGGCAGGCGGCAGCCGCCCTTAATGGCGGCCTCCAGGCGGGTCAGCAGGGGTTTGGAGCGCCGGTCGCTCACCAGGCCGATAAAGTTGCCGGTGGTGGGAAAGCCCATGAACTTCAGGGTCAGGGGGATGGACTGGCTGCCGGGGGTCTGGGAGTAATAGCCCACCATCTCCAGGCAGAGCATGCCGGAAATTTTGGCCTGGTCCCGGCGGGCCCCCTTGGCGTAAACCCGGGAGCCCATGTAGGGGGTCGAGAAGGCCGGGGGCTCCTCGCAGGTGAAGCCGATGAAGGCCCAGGGCCGGGGCGGGGCCAGGCCGCGGGCCAGGCGGGCCACCTCCAGGAGCACGGCCACCCCGCTGGCGTTGTCGTCGGCCCCGGGGGTGCCGGCCACGGTGTCGTAGTGGGCCCCCAGGATGTAGTAGCCCTGCGGGTTCTCGTCCCCGGCGATGATGTTGCTCACCGTCTCCCGCATATGGATGAAGGACTGGCGCCGGGGGGTATAGCCCATGGCCGTGAAGCTTTGATACACGTAGTCCTCAGCGGCCCGGAGATTGGCGGGGCGGTAGATGGAGCGCTCCCCCAGGGTGACGCTCAGGAAGCGCAGATGCCCTTCGAGATGCTGGCGAATTTCCCCGCGGTCCACGGGTTCTCCGTAACCGGGCCGGCCGGCCCCGAGGCTCCAGGCAGCGCCCCCCAGAAGCGCCAGAGATACAATGGCCAGGCCGCGCCGTAACATGTGTCACCTTTAAGAGGGGTCGCGTGCCCCTGGTCTTGGCCTGAGTCTGGTCCGGAGTATAGCTGATAATGGGTGGCGTTCAAAGAGAGCGTTTGCAAAAAAATTCATGGCGCTCCATGGCTTTTTGATAACTTTTAAATCCCCCTGAATCCCAGGGCGGTCCGGTAGACAACCCTTGAATTTACCAGAAAAAGCCCCCAAACGGCCGATCAGTGCTATAATTGTTCTCATCCAAAAACCAGGCTGGAGGGCGGCCGGTGGCCGCCGCAATTCGGCTGTTCCCAACATTTTAGCAAAAACCTGGCCGGACCCGCCTGTCCATTGACGGGTGTTAGGGCTTTGGGCACCTGTTAACCCCCTTTTCCGGTCCGAGTCATAGCAGGGCGTGGAGGTTTCCCGTGGCCAATCTGTTCGCCCCCATTCCCCCGGAACTCCCCGAGGAAATCTTTGAGGTCCTCGTGCAGACCAAGAATTTCCGCCTGGAACGCATCCTCTCCGCGGGCCAGGCCACACCCCCCGGGACCTGGTACGACCAGGACACCCACGAATGGGTGGTGCTTTTAAGTGGCAGCGCCGGGCTGCGCTTCGCGGACGAACCGGAACCCCGGGTGCTCCGTCCCGGAGACTACCTCCTCATCCCGGCCCATCGCCGCCATCGGGTGGAGTGGACCGACCCCGCCCGGCCCACCGTGTGGCTGGCCCTGCATTATCCTGGCGAGGGTTAGGTCTCGGCAATCCTCTTGCCACGTCTCCGGGGCCTCATCCCCCCTTTCCCCATGGGCTCTTCCTTGGATAAGCCCCTGTGATACTGTTTTCCTGTAGGGGCGCACCTATTGTCTTGTTTCGGAAGTAGCTTCAATAAGTTATGGTCCTAAAATTCCCCCTCCCCTGGTGGGAGGGGGTTAGGGGGAGGGGGGATAATGCTTTGTATCTATTCATGGTTTCGTCATCCCCACTCTAACCCTCTCCCATCAAGGGGAAGGGAACCAGAGGTGCTTCTTTTTGAAGGTTTTCCTGAAACGCAATACTACAAGCTATTTCAAAACCGGGTTATTGTGTCACCCTGAGCGTTAGCGAAG
>CAYNMI010000054.1:0-11759 GCA_964398095.1 uncultured Desulfobacca sp. | reverse complement strand
TTTTGGTTGTGGCGATGGACTAAGAAGCTGACTCAGGCGCTCCTCTTAAGTCCCGCCTTTTCCACCCATTGAGGTAAAGGCTCTTTAGTGGCTTGGCTATAAAGAGTTTCGGGGGCAAGGTCTATTTCCCCATCCCAGGTAATCACCCCCAGTTCCTGATTTAAGGTAAACTTTTGAAAAATCTCCAAGTCCTTCAATTTACTGAAAATTCCACCCCTTTTAATATAAGGGGCAAAGTCGACAATCCCTGATTTCCCATCGGCAAAACGGAGCTTTAACTTATAATCCCCAAAATATTCGGCGGCTATGGCATCGTAATACATTTATCTTACCCTGTTATTCGAGGGGGTCAATTTTATGGAGAGGTTGATGGGTCATTGCCAATTCCCGTAAAATCGACAAATTTCCGGCATTATCGACTACCTGGCCATGATTTCCTCGCAGAAGCTCGTTACACCCAGGTATTGTCCTTTTTATTCCAGTTTTTCTTGATCTCTTCCTTGTCCTTTTTGGTGGCCCCGAACGCGGACTCGCACACCGACTCCCACTTGTGGGGATCGGAGCGGAAGTCCTTCTTATAGGGACTGTTGGGCGAATCCTTGCAAAAAATGGTGGGCATGCCGATGAGGCGCTCCACTTCGGCGCCGCAAATCTCGCAGGTGGTGAGAGGCGGGTCGCTCATCTTCTGCTCCACTTCAAAAATGTGGCCGTGTTCCTTACACTTATACTCGTAGGTGGGCATGCGGCTCTCCTTTAAGGGCTGACCTAATTGCTTGACAGACACCCCCGGGGGCGCTAATTTTAGGTAAACGCAAGTATTTTTTACCAGATTTTTCCCCCGAGGCCAAGCGCGGATTAACCGCGCGGGGCCTGAAGAGGCTATGCTGCTCGGGGTGGCAACCCCATGGCCTTGACATTCCGGGTCCAGGCGGCAGTTATGCCGCACCTGGCGCCGGCCGCGGCGGCGCCTTCATCCCCGCGGCCAGGTTTCATAATTCTCTTGATCTCACAAGGAGGCTCCCATGCAAATCCCCACCCTCCAGGCCGTTACCATAGAAATCCTGGTAGACAACTTCTTCGACGTCTTTGAGCCCTCCCGTCCCGGCATCGTGGAGCGGGTGGTCCCCGGCCGCCTTAAGAAACCTCTGGTGGCGGCCCACGGGCTGGCTTTCCTCGTCACCCTGAACCACCAGGGCAAGCTCAGCCGCATCCTCATGGACGCGGCCAACGCCCCCCTGCCCCTGTTCAACAACCTGGAAGCCCTGGAACACGACATCAATGACATTGACGCGGTGGTCCTCAGCCACGGCCACCCGGACCACTACGGGGGGCTCTATGAATTTCTGGCCAAACGCACCGGCGGCCCCATCCCCATTTATCTCCATAAGGACGTCTTTCTGCCGAAAATCCTGGTGACGCCCCGGGGCCGCATCGGCCCCTGGGTCCTGGAATTGGACCAGCTCGTGGCCGCGGGGGTTGAACTCCATGAAAACCTGGGTCCCCAACTGGTCCTGGACCAGGCCCTCCTCACCGGCACCGTGGAGACCACCACCGCCTATGAAAAACCGCTGCCCGGCTTCCGGCGCAAGAAGGGCGACCAGGAAGAACAGGACCTCTTCCCCGACGAGCAGGCCCTGGTGGCCAACGTCGAGGGCCGGGGCCTGGTGGTGATCGGCGGCTGCAGCCACCCCGGCATCGTCAACATGGTGAAATACGCCCAGAAACTCACGGGAGTCCAAAAAGTCTCCCTGATCATCGGCGGCTTCCACCTCACCCCCCACGGCGAGGAAGTGATTCAACATACCATCCAGGGGCTGAAGGAACTCGAGCCGGAACTGATCATGGCGGGCCACTGCACCGGCTTCCGGGCCCTCACTAAACTGGCCGCCGCCTTTCCCGATAACTTCATGGTGAGCTGCGTGGGCACCAAGGTGATGGTGGTGGGAGGGTAGTTTGTTGGGGGAAGGGCCAGGGCGGGCGCCCTTTGCCCCCTCCCCCAATACCAATACCATGAACGCATTAACCCCCGGCGAAGAAACCATGATCGCGGCCCTGGCCCGTGAGGTGCGGGACGGGGAATGGGCCGCCTGCGGCACGCTGTCGCCCATGCCCGCCGCGGCCCTGTGGCTGGCCCGGCTCACCCATGCCCCCCGGGCGGAAGTCTTTGTGGGCGGGAGCTCCGATTGGCCGTTTGCCGGGGAGTGGCAGGAGTTCTTCGAACTGGCCCAGGCCGGGCGCTTCAACCTGTTTTATCTGAGCGGGGCCCAGATTGACGGGCAGGGCAATACCAACCTGATGGCCGTGGGTCCTTACGACAAACCCAAGGTGCGCCTCCCCGGCGGGGCCGGGTCCGCCATCCTGGCCTACGTGGTGGAGCGGGTGGTGCTCTTCAAGACCGACCATACGCCCCGGGGTCTGGTTCCCCGGGTGGACGTGGTGACCGCGCCGGGCTACACCCCGGAACTGACCCCCTGGCAGCGCCCCGGCCGCTTCACCCGGCTCATCACCCCCAAGTGCGTCTTTGACCTGGCGCCGCCGGGACCCCCCAGGCTTGCCAGCCTCCACCCCGGCGTGGGCCTGAAAGAGCTGCGGGAACTCACGGGCTTCACGTTCGAGGCGCCGGCCGAGATTCCGGCCACCCCGCCCCTGGACCCGGAGGCCCGGCGCCTGCTCTACGGCCCCATCAAAGAGAAGCTGGCCCGGGTGTACCCGCACTTCGCGGCGCGGCTGCAAATATCCCCATGTTAAATCTTCTTAAAACCCATTTCGGCTTCGATCAATTTCTTCCTTTGCAGGAGGAGATTATTCGTGGCGTGATTGCAAAAAAAGATGCTTTTGTGCTGATGCCTACCGGCGGAGGGAAGTCGCTTTGCTTTCAATTGCCGGCGCTCATGATGCCGGGAGTGACCCTGGTTATTTCACCTCTCATCGCGCTGATGAAAGACCAGGTGGACGGCCTCAAGGCTAATGGGATTCCGGCTGAATTCATTAATAGCACTTTAACTCGCGCGGCAATTGAAGAAATTCAGACGGAGGCGACCAGGGGAAAAATAAAAATTCTTTACGCGGCGCCGGAACGCTTGATTATGCCTGAGTTTCAGGTTTTCTTGAAGAAAATTAACGTCAGCCTGATCGCTATCGACGAATCCCACTGTATCAGCGAATGGGGGCATGATTTTCGCCCCGAGTACCGTAATCTTCAAATGCTGAGGAATATTTTTCCTGAGGTTCCGGCGATGGCTCTTACTGCAACTGCCACCCAGAAGGTGCGGGAAGATATCATTTACCAGTTGTCTCTCGATAAAGCGCAAATATTTATCTCCAGCTTCAACCGCCCCAATCTATCGTATGCAGTTCTCCCTAAAAAAGATTCTTACGATCAACTGATGCAAATACTACGGCAACACCAGAATGAAGCCGCGATTATCTATTGTTTTTCCAGGAAAGACACTGAGCATCTGGCGGCGGATTTGCGCCAGGAGGGGTTTAAGGCGTTGCCTTATCACGCCGGGCTGGAAAGCCAGGCGCGCCGAACCAATCAGGAGAAATTTATTCGAGACGAAGCGCAAATTATCGTCGCGACGATTGCTTTCGGGATGGGAATTGACAAGCCGGATGTGCGCTTGGTGATTCACTATCACCTGCCCAAATCAATTGAAGGCTACTACCAAGAAACGGGGCGCGCCGGACGCGACGGACTTCCGAGCCAGTGTATTCTTTTTTATTCAGGCGCGGACGCCATTAAACAAAAGTATTTTATCCGGCAGATAGAAGATGAGGCCGAGCGGGAAAATGCCTATCACAAGCTCGACCAGATGGTTGATTATTGCGAACTGGCAACCTGCCGCCGTCATTATTTACTTTTATATTTCGGAGAAGATTTTCAACAAGAAAAATGCGACGGATGCGATATTTGTCTTTCGCCGAAGGAAGTCTTTGATGCAACCATAATTAGCCAAAAGATTATGTCGGCTGTTATTCGAACCGGGCAGCGATTTGGGATGAATTATATTATCGACGTGCTGGTCGGGGCCAAGAATAAGAAAATCTTGGAGCGGGATCATCATGAATTGTCGGTATACGGTATTGTGGACGATTTTTCCAAGGAAGATTTAGGGCGTATTGTCGGTCAATTGGTTTTGAAAAAGCTGATTGTAAAAAGCGGCGATGAATATCCGATCCTTCAATTAAGCAACCGGGGCCATGAATTCTTGAAGCAACGGGAAAAAATTCATTTAACCAAGTTTGAATCAATCGCCAAATTATCCCAACCAAGTGAAGCGGTTGAAGCCGCATACGATAAAGAGCTATTTGAGAAACTGCGTCACTTGCGCAAAAAAATCGCCGATGAAAAAGGGATTCCCCCGTATGTCATCTTTAGCGATCTGACTCTGCGCCAGATGGCTTTTTATCTACCGCAAAGCGAAGAAAACTTTTCAAAGATCAGCGGCGTGGGCGATGAAAAGCTTAAACAATACGGGGAAATATTTACGGAGGTTATTCAGACTTACGCCCAGGAAAATAATCTCTGCGAAAAAGATGTTCCCGTGAAGAGATCGGCCAGGCCGCACCGGCCAAATCGTCTGGGATCGACCTATCAGGAAACCAAAGAATTGGTTCGGCAAAAAATGTCAATTGAAGAAATTGCGAGTTTGAGAGGGGTTAGGTTCGGGAGAATATTGGCTCATATTGAAAAGTTGCTCCGCGCCGGAGAAAACATCGATATCGACTATTTAAGGCCGCCGGTTGCGCAATTCGAAACCATAAAAGCCGCATTTCAAAAATCCGGCGGCACAGCTTTGTCGCCTGTTCGTGACATGCTGGGCGAGCAATTTTCCTACGAAGCATTAAGAATAGCCCGGCTATTCATAAAATCGTAGATGCTTAACCTCGGCGGGAGGAGTTAAGCCATGTGTGAACTCTTTGCCATGTCGGCGGGCCAGCACTATACGGCCCAGGATTACCTGCCGCGCTTCGCCGACAAGGCCCGGGACAACATGAGCGGCTGGGGCATCGGGTTTTTCCGGGACGGGCAGGTGCACATCGAAAAATCCTGCGACGGCATCTACGACGGCGACCTGGTGCACGACAGCTTTCAGCGCCTGGCCCGGGTCATCGGCAGCCGCATCATCATCTCCCACATCCGCTGCCACAAGGCCGGGCATCAGCAGGAATCCCTGGCCCAGCCCCTCACGGACTTTTTCCTGGAGCATCACTGGCTCTTCAGCTTTACCGGAGAGGCCCCGGGAGGCCACGCCTACGAGAGCCCCCGGCCCCTGATGCGGGAGCGGCTCCTGGCGGCCCGGGTCTTCGAGTTCGTCCGGGACGGCATGGAATCACAAGCCGCGGCCGGCCCAGAGCAGAGTCTGTACCAGGGCCTGGCGTTGACCTGCACCCAGCTTATCAGCCAATATCCCGGCGAATACGCCTTTTTTCTGGCTAATGAGACGGTGCTCTTCGCCTTTCTGAACCACGGAGAGATCCTGGCCTATCGCCCCCCGGAGGCCCGGGGCGAATCCCTGGTGCTGACTACGGTGTCGGGCGGCCTCACCCGGCACCCGGAACACTGGTGCGCCTATCCCAATGCGGACCCCAGCCGCGGTCAGATCCTGATTATTTCCGGGTCCGATCTGCTCTACCTGGGACAGGTCTGATGTGTGATCTCTTCGCCCTGTCGGCCGCCCAGCATTACACCGCGGCCGCCTCCCTGCCGCTGTTCGCGGTGAAGGGGCGCAAGAACGTGCATGGCTGGGGTATCGGCTTTTTCCGCCACCGCTGCCCGGTGGTGGAGAAATCCGGCGACCAGGTTTTTGCCGACGGCCGGCTGCACGTCTCTTTTCAGCGGCTGGCCCGGGTGGTCAACAGCCCCATCATCCTGGCCCACATCCGTTACAAATCCAGCGGCGAGGTGGATGAGTGCCACGCCCACCCCTTCGTCCTCACCTTTTGGGGCCAAGCCTGGATCTTCGCGCACAACGGCAAGGCCCCGGCCATCGAGCCCTACGTCAGTTCCCACCCCCCGGGGTTGGAGGCGGGCAGCGACTCGGCCCGGACCTTCGAGTTCTTGCGGGATTATTTCGCCGACGCCGAACCCCGGCGGCCCAGCACCCCGTTCGAGGTTATCCTCCGGGAGGCCCTGGTTCAACTGCTTCGGCGTTATCCGGGCAAATACAATTTTCTCCTCACCAATGGCCAGGTTATCTGGGCCTTCACCAACCACCGGCAATTCCTGATGCTCAAGGGCAGCGAGAAACTCGAAGACGCCCTGCTCCTCACCACCATTGATGAGGGCCTCAGCCCGGAAAACTGGCAGGGGTTTGCGGCCGGGGAGGGCAGTTTGGGACGGCTGTTGCTCATCGCCGGGGGCGACCTGATCCTGTCCGCGGACCTGCGCCCCTGACGCGGCCGGGACCGGCCGGGCTCCGGTTAGGCCCGGCTTTCCGGGAGTGAGCAAAAAAATTTTAATATATTGAAAGGCAAGTCCGTCTAATATATTGTAAATCGCGGTTTACGGCTTGAGGCCGCTGACTGAAACCCTCTGAGCCCGGAGGAAGATAAGGGCTCGACGGGCCGTCAATGGCAGGGCGAGAAGGAGGCTGGCCGACTCCAGGTCTTGGCAGCCCGGCGCCGCCGCTCCGGAGAGGTCAGGCGGCGGGCTAGGAAGGTCACCGGACCATCCGGTCAGACTGCCAGAAGAGTGCGGCCCTCCCCTTTCAGGAGGTTACGGAATTTTGGAAACAAGCCATATCCAACGCGGGGTATTATTGCGGTGCCTGGCCGGCCGCCGCCGGCCGCCTGGCGGTGTCAACCCCGTTACTCATAGAGGAGTACGTCAATGATCACAAGACAACGGCCTTGGGGAATCGTGGTCGTTATGGCCATGACGTGCGCTTTGGTTCTGGGGCCCGGATTCGCCAGAACCGCCCGCGCCGCAGCCGAAGATGTGGCCATGTTCTATGACGACCTGTCCCAGTACGGCCAATGGACGGAATATGATAAGTATGGGCCGGTCTGGCGTCCTAATCAGGTGCCCCAGGACTGGCGGCCCTATACCAACGGCCGCTGGGTCCCCACCAATGACGGTAATGTTTTCGAGACCGAGGAACCGTGGGGCTGGGCCACTTACCACTACGGCAACTGGATGCCCACTGAAGACAACGGCTGGGTCTGGGTGCCGGGGAGCACCTGGTATCCCTCCACGGTGGAGTGGCGGAGCACTCCCGAAGGCGAGTCGCCGGATAATTCGTATATCGGCTGGGCCCCCACCCCGCCCCCGGACTATGTGCCGCCGGCCTCCTACGCCCCGCCCGATTATTATGCGGGAGCCCCTGTCACCGATGCCCTGACTTCGACCCTCTGGACCTTCGTCCGGGCGGCCAATTTCTTGTTGGGTCTGGGCGAGGCCTTTGCGCCCAACTATACCTATGTAAGCCAGCCGGTGTTGGTGCCTCTGGACTATGTGCCGGTATTTTTTCACCGGACGAGGTTTATTCCGGCTTACGTCACCCCGGCCTACTACCCTCGGGCCTTTGTGGGCGGCCGGCGATTGGGCGTCGGCTACTATAACATGGGCCCCTCCGTGGGTTATCTCTCCCGGGTCACCCGGATCAACCAGACGGTCCTCACCCGGAACATGCACAACAACTCCATCCGGATTAGCCATTTCCGCAATGTGGTGCCCCCCCGGTCGGTGGTGGCCCGCCATGGGTACGTCCGGCAGATCATCCCGCCGGCCCTGGCCCAGGGGCGGCCGTTGCCGCCGCCCCGGCGGGCGGGCAATGTCAGGCTGGCCCAGGTCAACCTGAACCGGCCCAATGTCCTGCCGCCGCCCCGGCAGGTGCCCCGGATCAACGCCCAGATTCCCCGGTTCCAGCCGGGGGCGGCGGGCCGGCACCCCGCGGTCACGGCGATGCCCGCCCGGTCCACCATGCCCCTGACCCCCCGGATGACGCGGCAGATACAGCAGTTGCCGCCGCAGCAACGCTTTGTCCCGGCGCCCCGGGGCCGGCAGTCAGGCCAGCCGCAGCAGCTCCAACGGGTCCAGCCCCAAGGGCGGCCGCAACAGGTTCAACGGGTTCAGCAACCAGGGCAGGCACGCCCCCCGCATGGTGAATGGGAGCGTCACCGGCAGCAGCAGTTGCAGCCGCGTCAGCAGCCACAGAGGGTGCAGCAACCCGGCCAGCCGCGCCAACCCCAGAGTGACCAGGAGCGCCGGCGCCAGCAGCAGATGCAGCAGCAACGTCAACGCCAGCAACAGCAACAACTGCAACAACGCCAGCAGCGTCAACGCCAGCAGCAGATGCAGCAGCGCCAGAAGCAGGAACGTCAAAGCCAGCAGCAGATGCAACAGCGGCAACAGCAGGAGCGCCAGCGGCAGATGCAGATGCAACAGCAGCGTCAACGCCAACTTCAGCAACAGCAGCAACAGCGCCAGCAACAGATGCAGCAGCGGCAGCAGCAACAGCGGCGGCAGCAGATTCAACAGCAACGCCAACGCCCCCAGCCGCAACCGCGCCAAAGAGAAAAGAAGCAAGAGGAGCATCAGTAATCGCCCCGAGGCGAGCCCGCGTCATCTAACCCCAGACCCCGCCCTGAGCAGGCGGGGCCTGGGCCTCAGGCGGTCCCTGACGAGGGGACGACCGCTTCAGCACGGCTCCGGGCGGAGCCGTGTCCATTTTCCCTGGAAGGAGGATATATGCCCCACATCGAAGCCATCCGCGCCCAAGAAATCCTGGATTCCCGGGGCCAGCCCACCGTGCTGGCCGAACTCCGGCTGGACAACGGCCTGCGCACCCAAGCCATGGTGCCCTCCGGCGCCTCCACCGGCGAGAACGAGGCCCTGGAGCTCCGGGACGGCGGCCCCCGCTATCTGGGTAAAGGGGTGCTCAAGGCCGTCAGCCACGTCGAGGAAATCATTCAGCCGGCCTTGAAAGGCCTTAACCCCCTGGAACAGGAACTGATCGATCAGACCATGTGTGAGTTGGACGGCACCGCCACCAAGAGCCGCCTGGGGGCCAACGCCATCTTATCCGTCTCCATGGCGGTGGCCCGGGCCGGGGCCGCGGTGAGCGGCCTGCCCCTGTACCGCTATCTGGGCGGCGCCGGGGCCGCCACCCTGCCCATGCCCATGCTGAACGTGGTCAATGGCGGGGTCCATGCCGGGAACAACCTGGATATCCAGGAATTCATGATCATGCCGGTGGGCGGCCCTTCCTTCAAGGAAGCCCTGCGGATCGCCGCGGAGGTCTTCCAAAACCTGAAAAAGGTCCTGGCCTCCCGGAAGCTGAGTACGGGCGTGGGCGACGAAGGCGGCTTCGCCCCGGACCTGCCCACCCATGAAGCCGCCCTGGACCTGATCGTGGCGGCCGTGGACCAGGCGGGCTACCGCCCCGGCGTAGACGTGGTCCTGGCCCTGGACCCCGCGGCCTCGGAGTTTTTCGACAAGGCCACCGGCGAGTACGTCTTCAAGAAAGGCGATGGCTCCCGGCGCAGCGCCCAGGCCATGACGGAGTATTACCGGGAGCTGGCCGCCCGCTACCCCATCGTCTCTCTGGAAGACGGCCTGGGTGAAGAGGACTGGGACGGCTGGGTCCACCTGACCAAAGAATTGGGCGGCGAGCTGCAACTGGTGGGAGACGACATTTTCGTCACCAATATCCAGTACTTAAAGCGCGGCATCGAAATGGGCGCCGCCAATGCCATCCTCATCAAACTCAATCAGATCGGCACCGTCAGCGAGACCCTGGCCACCATCGCCCTGGCCCGGCGGAACGGCTATCGCGCCGTCATTTCCCACCGCTCCGGGGAGACCGAGGACACCTTCATCGCCGACCTGGCGGTGGCCACCGGGGTCGGTCAGATCAAAACCGGGTCGGTGTCCCGGTCCGAACGCATCGCCAAGTACAACCGGCTTCTAATTATCGAGGCCGAGTTGGGGGCGGCGGCCCGGTTCCGGGAAGACCCGTATTGGCTGAAACGGACCTAAACCACCCGGCCCCGGGGGAGGAGCCGGCCCGGTGGCCGCTCCTCCGAGGCTGCGCCTTTTAATTTTTGACATTTTCCCCCGGTGGTGTTATCGTTGCCCGCAGATAAGATGATCCCAGCCTGCATCAAAAGGGGGAGGAAATGGTGCGGCGCATCTGCGGCAATGGCCTGTTGGTCATGGTGCTGGCGGCCATGGTGTTGCTGCCGGGAAGGGTGAAGGGCGCGGAATTCGACGTCAGCAAGTTCCACCAGGAGGTGGGACTGCGCTTCGCCTACGGCAAGAATACCAAGAAGGCTTCCGTCCACCTTTACAGCTTGCTGCCCCACTGGGGCATCTTTATCGTCCCGCCGGGGAAGCAATGGGGGCCCTTTGGCGTCTCGTTCGTGGCCGAAGGCATCATCAGTATCGCCGACGCCGACCAGACCGGCTTTGAAGTGGGCATCACGCCCTTGATAAAGTTCAGTTGCCTCGTCTTCCCCTCGGTCCTGGCGTATATCGAGGGCGGCGCCGGGGTCATCAGCGAAAGTATTGACAGCCCGGCCCTGGCCCATGCCTTCAACTTCACTCCCCAGGTGGGGGCCGGGTTCGACATCGCCCTGACCCCCCAAGTGGCCCTGTCCGTGGCCTACCGGTTCCGGCATTCTTCCAACGCCGGCATCTATAAGGAAAACCCCGCGTTTAACGTCAACTTTTTTCAAGCCGGCTTGAATTACTACTATTAGCATCAGTTGCAGATTTTTCCCGAGCCAATTTTCTGCGGTCATGCCCCCTCCCCTGGCGGCAGGGGGCATTTCAGTTTGGGGGAAGATAGTCCCCCGCCTGCCGGTCCTTGACGCAAATTCCCCCAAAACTGCTCCCGCGCCTGGTGAGAACGGTTTGTTCTTGACAATCCAGTAATAATTATTATCTAATAATTATATATGGAAAATCTTATCCACATACTGCGCGGCCAGGGAATTGCGGTGACCCCGCAACGCCTGGCGGTCCTGGGCATCCTGAGGACGCGGCGGGACCATCCCACCGCCGAACATATTTATCAGGAGGTGCGGGGGCAGCTCCCGGCCATTTCCTTTAACACGGTCTACAAGACCCTGGAGGTCTTGTGCCAGAAGGGGATGGCCATCAAGGTCAACCCCCTGCACGAAGTGGCGCGCTACGATGGCATGACCGCGCCCCATGCCCACCTCATCTGCCGGCAGTGCCACCATATCGTCGACCTGGACTGGGAGCCCGCAACGGCCCCCGCCTTGGCGCCGGAGGATCGGCACGGCTTTTTGATTGACCACCCATCCCTCACCTTCTGGGGTCTTTGTCCCCGGTGCCAGCCGGCCGAATCTCGCCAGGAGGCTGAGCCCGGCGACGGAAGCGGGGCAGGGGTAGCGCAGTAAAATTTGCGGCAATATAGCGTTTGCCAAAAGTTCTTTCCTCTTATCCCCTCTCCCCCCAGCGGGGGGAGAGGGTGAGGGTGAGGGGGGGGTAAGAAAAACTTTTGGCAACGTGCATAAGTGAAGGTAGTGGAGGCCGGCGGGGGCGTCGCGGTCTGCCGCGGCATTCAAAATGTGGAGTTAGATGACCTCATTGCTCGTGTGGCATAACGTCAGTCTTTTATAGGGGGGCCTGTGGCCGCCGTTTCCTCGTTCCCAAGCTCCTGCTTGGGAACGCTTGTTTCAGCCCAAGCTCTGCTTGGGCACCTTAAAATTTCCGTCCTTCATGAAATCCCCCGCCTCACCCATACGTCACAAACGCCATACTCCCCTGAATCCGGTAGGTGATG
>CAYNMI010000053.1:0-11972 GCA_964398095.1 uncultured Desulfobacca sp. | reverse complement strand
CCCTCATGAAAATTTGATTAGTCGACATTGCCTCGGCATTGTTGATGAGATGCGGCATCATCTTTACCTTTGATTGAGGATTACTCTGAATTCCAGGTTGCGTAAGACACTCCTTCTCAAATATTTGATAAATCTTTTTTGCCACTATCACGGAGCCACCCTCGGAGATATGCGCAATATCAATATAGACAGGCTTCGTCCGATTATAAAGGACGTCCGTTAAGTCATAAAAGTTCTTCAGGTGTTCTTTTTGTAATATCTCTTCTGAATAAATGCATAATTTCTTAAAAGTATGGTCATCCTCTCTGGGATCTCTAATGACCAACTCCCCCTTAACAATATGCTTCTCAGTAAAAACATTCGGTTGCCAAAGACAAATATATTTAAATGAATATATCTTAGATAGATTGTCTAATAAATCAAGTGATTTTTTATATTCTGTAATTATATCCCTTGAAAGAGAATGCAATTTCTGATCATCATAATGAGTTGCAACTTCTTGATATTTATGACTCGTATTAATATTCATGAGCCGAGTAATAGCTTTATAGATCATAGAATATTTTCTGATCGCTTCTTTGAAGCCCCTCCAAATTGCCTCTCTATATCTCAACTTTATTCTTTCTTCAATCATAAAAAGATTATGCGTCGTTCCCGCATATCCTTGTTGATGAGCTGCATAGATATCATTAAATCCATCGTAAAAGATTACATAATCCGGCCGGCGGCCATTTCGTAATAAGAGAATTAAGTGCATTACCCCTTGTTTAAACGTATAGCCCGGTTCGCCATAATTAAAGACCCTGAATTTATAACCGTGCTCATGCAGCAGCTTGGAAAGATCCGATGGCACGGTATAGTCGTCTCTCACCCCAAAGCCCCAGGCCGCTGAGCCACCCATAAAGTAAAGTGTCTTCGCCTGTGGGTCATGATCCACTCCGGGAGGATTCCAGGTCTTTCTCCCTAACTTACGGTCAGTATTGACATATTTGCTCCGGTACGTCTCATTGGCCCAACCCAAAAACGGACTATAGTCATTATGATCGATCACCGTTAAGGTTTCGTGGTATATTTGCTTAGCCATTTCTCGATTTTTATAAAACATTGAAAGTGGATTCCGTTTTATGTTTGGCTTAAAAATGTCTTTAATGCCAACGATTACATGTAATCCTACTTCTAATACGATAATCCCCATCACAACTGTAGCTATACTGAATAATAACTTTCTCTTTTTGCCATTAGCCATAACTAAATTCAATCTATCTTCAGCGATTGCCTATCTACTGATACCTATGGGAATAACATCTAATTCAGAATGCCTGATTGCCCCGAATGCAAACAAAGTCACGACATAGACCGAAAGGCCGGCAGCCATTGCCAGCAAGAGGGGCTGCTGTCTCATCAGAAAAACTACCACCGCCATAATTCCGGCGCAGGCCGCCGGCCGCCCGATAATCTGCATAAGCTTGACCACGCTCAGGTAACGACGCATTTGCAGGAAAAAAAGTATCATGGCATAGGTGCATTGGGTCGTCAGAATCGCCAGACAAGCGCCCAGATAAGAATATTTCGGGATTAAAATTAAGTTGGCGGCCACATGGACTCCCGCAATCACCCAGCTCAACTTGAGCAAGCTCCGTTCTTGATTACGCGCAATCAGCACGGTTTCGCTGGCATAGTTCCAGAAGCTGAAGAACAGCACCAGACCGAGGATTTGCAGCGCCGCCGCCGAGGGTGAAAAGGACGACCGGTAGAGAAAGAGGATAATCGGCTCCGCCAGGATGGCGGTGACCACCACCAGGGGGACGGCCAGGATAAACAGGTATTTCAGGGTGAAGTGCAGGGTCCGCACAAACCGCCCCACGGACTGGACGGAGAGCCCACTCATCATGGGCAGGAACACCCCCATAATCGCCGCCGGGATCAAGGTCATACTCTCGAAGAGCCGGGCCGCCGCCGCAAAATACCCCACATCCGCTTTCCCGGAAAACATGGTCAAAATCACAATGCCTATCTGGTTACTCAGATATAACGCCACCAAAATGCCGGCAAAGGGGGCCGCTCCCATCACGTAGCCCCAAAGCTGCCGCCGCTTCCAGGTTAATTTCACCTTGGCAGAGATATGCATCAGGATCAGCACCCCCACCGTTACCGCGGTGGCTGCGGCCACTACCTGGGCCGACAACACCCCGGCCAGGCGCCATCCCGAGTAAAGCACCAGGGCCCCGAGACCCAGGTTGCTTATGGAGAATAAAGTCCGTACCGCCATCTCTAGTTCCGGTCTCTGATTGGCTCGAAAAAAAGCATTAGTAAATTCCATGAACGAATATATCAAGGCAAAACCGCCGGCCAAGGCCATCACGGTGAGATTACTCTTGGGAATGAAGCTCAAGACCAGGACCAGGATGCCCCACGCGGCCACGGCAATCAGCAACTTGATGGTGACAATCCCCCAAAAGTATCCATAGGTATTCGACGGCTCCCTGCCTACCTCCCGCTGGATTATGGTCTCGAAACCAAACTTGGCGGGGATCACGATCATATTGGCCACTGCCAAAGAAAAGGCATAAACCCCCACCTCTTTGGCTCCCAGAAAACGGGCCACCATGGCAAAGAAAACCACCCCCAGGCCTTTGGCGAATATCTCTATGGTGACGAGCAAGAGACTGTTGCGGACAAATCTCCTGGGGGTGATCTCCTGCCCTGGACCTGCCTTGGCAGTGACCCTTGCGTTCCTGCTTTTCCAACCCAGCCATTTGCGTAACGCCATAGTTCATGGGTTCTCCCACCCAGGATCATATCCCTAAATTGAGGCCGTCTCAAGCCCCGCAATGTGATTTCTGGCCCTGTTTCCCAGGCTGACGGCCAATCCCAGCATGAACCAGAAGACGAATTCAGAGGTCCAGGGGGTGAAATCGGACATCCCGTGCAGCAGAAATGCCCCCAAACCGGCCATAACCCCCATGCCACCGTAGAACACCAAGGGATCGGTGGCCCGCCACACCGGTAACCAGGCCCTGAAGACGCTCGCCAGCATGGCAAGAAAGAAAAGGAGCCCCGGAATGCCGATTTCCCCGGCAATAAACAGATAGATATTATGCACCGCCGTATTCCACGAAGAAGTATAGTGCTCGGGGGTAAAATCATAATCCAGGGCCACCGGAACATAATTATTCAGTCCGACCCCGAACCAGGGATGGGCGCGGATCATGTTGAAAGCCACTTCCATAAGCGGAATCCGGCCGTATGCGGTTACCGTCTCTGTCCGGGACAAGCCCCTTTCAATCGGGTTGGGTATCGTCAGAACCAGCAGGCTGAGAACCACCCCCAGGGCAAAAGTGGTGAACAATCCTCTCGCCACCCCCAGGCGTTTACAAAAATGCACCAGCAGGATGAGGCCCGAAAACAAAATCGTCGCCGTGATCCCGCCTCGGGAATAAGACATCCCCTGACCGATAAACTCAATCAGCACCGTCACCGCCAGCAAGATTTTGAGAGACCGCCGCATGGGGAAAAAGAGCATGCTGACAGTCAACGGGATCGTCAAATCGAAAAATTCCGCCAGCGCCGACGGATGGCCAAAAGTCCCGGTCACCCGGGTCAGGGTGAGGAGACCCACGTACCCGGTAATGAATTTCCGGGCCCCAAACACGCCCAGCCCCAGGGCGGAACCCGTCAGGTTTTGGGCAATCGCAATGGCCGCCTCAATGAACGTGGCTATGATCAGAAAAATTATGGTCAAACGCAAGGTCCTGGTGTCTTTGAAATCGCTGGCCACATAGATGAACAGGAGCCCCGCCAAAATCAGCTCAAAGAGGCCGAACGAACCCCATAATCTGTTGCCCCCGAGGACGGAGATGGCCGCCGTGACAAACACCCCGGCAAAGGCCCACAAACCGGTGGTGGAAATCGGCGCCGCGGTCTCGTCGCTAACCCCGCGCATCCCCCACAGGAAGTACAACATGAGCAGCGGGGGCACCCAGATGTAAACCGTATACCCGAAAGTGGAACGGAAAATGGCGGAGGGATGGAAAAGTAGGGTCTTGGAAAATACCACCAGCAGCCCAAGGACCATCAGGAAGAGATAATATTTTTGTTTGTCCCGCACGGGCAAGGAGACGGCCAGCACCACGAACCCCACAAACAAGGTGAGAAACCATTTCTTGGGAAATTGGGGCAGCATTATGACCATGATCCCAATGAGGACGCCCAACAGGCACCACCAGATCGTGAAGCCTGATTGGTTTAAATCTAACCTCTTTGGGGTCAAGGAAGTATCCATGTCTACAGTTCCGGCACCGAAGCGAAAACCTCGTAACCCAGAAACCGCTCCACGTCTTCCGGAATCTTGAGGGAATCGTCCCGATATTCCAGGAAGAAGGCGATCCCGAAGCTCACCACCAGCGCCACCACCAGACCCAGGAGCAGATTCAGCCAGATCTTGGGAAACTCTGGTTTCAGCGGTACCGCCGCCAGGCTCAGGACCTTGGCGTTCTCCAGACGCTGGTCGGTATTCCGGACCAGCAGGCTATCCTGGTACTTCCTCAGGAGCACGGACAAGATTGCCTGTTTGGTATCGATGTCCCGTTCAAGATTTCCCAGGTTCATCTCTGCCGCGGGCAGTGATTGCATCTGGGCCTTCAGCTCTTTAATGGTCTGATCGGTAGCCTGTTCTTCCGCTTGCAGTTCCCGCAGTCTGGCCAGGTCCCGTTCCAATAAGGTGGTCACATGGTCTCTGATCTCCCGGCGAATCACCCCGATCTGCTCCGTAACCACCTGGTACTGGCGACTCTGCGGCGTGTAGCGCTGCAACACGGTCTTGGCCTGAAACTTGAGGTTGAGATATTTGTCTTCCAGGGCCGATAGTTGCTGCTCTTGCGCCAGCTCCGGCAGCGGGATGAGCAGTTCCGGCTTGGCTTTCCGGAGTTGCTGAATCTTTTCCACTTTGGCCCGGACCCGGATGATCTCCTTCTGGACATTGATCCTGGAATTATCCAGGGTCTCCAACTGCCGCAGGATGGCCCGGCTTTGCTCGGAAAAGGATACAATTCCGGATTTTTCCTTGATGTTCAGCAACTGCTCCTGCAGCCCTCTCAAGTCGTGCTGCACCTTTTCGATCTGCTCATTGTAGAAGGAGCTCTCGGCCCGGTTGAGATTAATGGACAGATGCTGCTTCTGATACTCTTCCGTAACCCGGTTCACCACTTTGGCGCTCATTACCGGATCGCGGTCCCGATATCTGATCCAGATGATTTGCGAGTCAGTGGCGGGCTCGACCGACAGATGGGATCGCAGCCGGTCCACCGCAGCCTCGAAGATCTGATTCTTATCGTACTTTTTGCCCAGGCCAATCCCGACCCAAAACTCGTGAAGGGCCCGGGAAATCGCCCGGCCGGCGTCGCGGATCGCCCCGGCGACCCCCTTCTCCTGGATAACCCTCGGTTTATCAAGGTGGAGATCCCGAACGACTCGGTCCAGGACGGGGCGGCTGCGGATAATCTCGATCTCCGAGTTGATCTCGTCTTTGGGACTTATAATCAAGGTGGAACGACCCCCGCCTCTGTTTGGCGTAAAGAGATCAGTGTACATGCGCCCCAAAATGACGACACTGCTGGTGGCCTGATAACTGGGAGGCCACAGCAAACTGCCCACCAGGACGGTCCCCAGGATAGCCAGGGTGAGATAGACGATCAGCTTCCAACGCCGGAATAGGCCATTGAGCAGAATCCGTCCAGTAGTTTGCACCTTCATTTACGTCTCCTTCAGGCTATCCGCCCGTTGCCGCCAGGCCCGCTTACTCGAAAATCGTGCGATAAGGCCTGGGCAAAAAATCCGGGTAGACTGCATAAATTACCGGGCTCAGCGACAAGATAAATCTCATGGGCACTTTTACGGCCGTAGTCTTGGTGGTCAGATGGCAATCCACCCGAGTATGGGGCTCCACATCGACCCAGTCACGCACCCCCGGCTTCATCTGTTTGCCAAAAATATTCCTCCTGGTGCCATCCACGTAGAGCAAATCGATGGACAGGCTCCATTCCCCTTGCATCGGCGGCGTGTCAATCCACACGTAGAGGCCCTTGACATTGCCCAGCAGGACTTGGACATCCGCAGGGCGCCGGTGAGAAATGTGGAGTTCCGGGGAACGGAAGATCCGTACTATCCGTTTTTGCCCCTTGTACAATATCTCCACCGGGGTGACGTTCCCCAGGCCGTAGTCCCCGGGGATGATGAGGTCCTGACCATAATCCGGTAAGGCCACGTTCACGATGTCGTCCGGCAGACCGTCGAAGAGTGTCTTGGGATGCATGCCAAAGGAACCCGCATTTGCCGGAGTCCACAGCAACCCCAAGATCAGAAAACCGGTCAGCAGAACTCGGATCACCATCATCCCCTCTTACGGTCTTACGGTATGGGCGCAGTGTACACGCCGCCTGCACTGCCGAGACTGATGTTATACGTACCATACAAGGGGTTCAAATCCCGTAGGACCTGCTGGACGTACATGCCCAGCTTGGCGAGGCCGCTCATGGGCACTACCACTATATCCCCTTCCCTCAGCGCCACGTCGTTCTTCAGGTCCTTCCCCTCCACGGGTGAGACCAGATCCGTCTGGAACCAGGTCGCCTGCTCCAAGTCGCCGCGCCTGACGATGACCACCCGGGACATATCCGACTTATCCGTCTTACCCCCGGCCGCAGCAATGGCCTGGAGCACCGTCAGATGGCCTACCCAGGGAACGGGCCCGCCTTTTTGCACCTGGCCGGTCACATAGACCCACTGGCCGCCGGTCTTGACCACGGCTACGTTGATAAAATTGGCCTGGGTAAAGATGTTCTTGGCGGCAATATCCAGGGGCGCGGCAGTGGGGCTGCACCCGGTTAACACCGCGATATCTGGTTTGCGCAAATCCTGCGAATATCTCTCGATAAGCCGCTGTCGCAACTGCGCCGGAGTCAGGTTCGCGGCCTCCACCTCCCCCACAATGGGCAGGGAAACGTTGCCGTCGGACTGAATGCGGACCCCGATGTTCAGCTCTGGGTTGTAAACGAACTTGAGATCGAAATAGTCGTTCGGCTTCAACACCTTGCTGTATCCGGTCTTGGCGATGAAGGCCCGGTATTTCTCGCTGATGGCCTTCTGCAATTGCGGCACGGTCATGCCGAAGGCATTGACCGCGCCCACCAGGTCCAGAACGATTCTGCCGTCCGGTCGCACCAACACCGATTTGAGATTTAGTTCCGGATTCAGCGGAAAAGTGACGTCCAAAATGTCACCCCGCATAATCCGGTAAGGTTCAACGACCACCCGTCCTTTGGGAGGCGGCTTCATCTCCGGGAAGGCCACTTGCCGCACCCCCGTCCCTTTACCACCGGCCCCGCAGGCCATGATCGTCAGCAGCAGCCCTATCACCAAACCCGCGCCCCATTTCTTCATAGCCACACCTACTTCTTCTCAAAGTTCAAGACATCTTTGATCGCTTTCTGCATCGTCTTGAACAAAATTTTTAGGTCAAGACCCAGGGAACAGCGTTGTACATACCCCAGATCACACAAAATCCAGTCATTGAAGAAGACCTTGGTATGCGCTTCCACTTGCCAGAGGCCCGACATCCCGGGACGCACGGACAACCGTGCGTCCCGCCACTTAGGGTTGTAACGCATCTCATCCAGGGACAACGGCCGCGGCCCCACCAAGCTCATATCCCCCTTCACGATGTTCCAGAGTTGGGGCAACTCATCCAGGTTGGTATTCCGGAGGATTTTCCCCACCCGGGTTATCCGGGGATCTCGGATTATCTTAAACATCGGGCCGTCTATTTCGTTCAGGTCCAGCAACTCCCGCTTCAACTCCTCCGAATTGCTGACCATGGTCCGGAACTTGTACATGGTGAAGTCCCGCCCCCCCATGCCGCACCGTTCCTGCCGGAAAATGATGTTCCCGGGAGAATCCATCTTAATAGCCAGGGCAATGATCAGCATAATGGGGGACACGATGATGAGACCCAGGAGGGCCAGCACCATATCCAGCACTCTTTTGACCTTATAGTAGAAAGGCCTGCAATGCCCCTGCCATTCCAGGGGACCCACCACTTTCCCGGGGTTGTGCCGGACATGTTCCCGGAGAGAACAGACCGTTTGCTCTGGCGAGTTTGACTGGGTCTGCATAACCGCCATTTCATGCAAACTCGTCATACTGCGGACCTCGGCCCCTTCGCCGATGACGCAGCGATGCAGGTAGGCCCCCCGGCCGAGGCGGGCGTTATTCATGACCACGCACTCATTGAGGACTACCCCGGACTCGATCTCGCAATGGGAGCCGATGACCGTGGGTCCCAGAATGATGGCCTCGTCCCCGACTTCCGTACCCCGGCCGACCCCCACCGGCGCAAACACCTTGGCCCCGGCGCTGATCCGACCCTGGACGATATCAGCCGCCTGAGCCTGGGTCTGCACCTCCTCCGGAATCGGCATCGCCCCATTCAAAACATCCAGATTGGCGGTGAAATAATCTCCGATACTGGTGATGGGGCGGCTGTATCCCGGAATCTCCCAGATGCCCGTGGGCGCACCCTGTTCATAGAGCGGCGCAAAGAGTTGTTCCTTGAGATCGAAGTAGCGCTCCTGGGGGATGTCTTTCAAGACCTCCACCTGAAACAGATAGAGACCGGCGGGCCGCAGCGTGCTCCGTCTCTCCTGGGCCGGGTGTATCCGGTGAATGGTCTTGATCCTCATATCCGCATCAAATTCGACTCTTTCCATCTCCCAGGGCGCCTCCCGGACCAGCAATGCCCCCACCGTGGCCACCGCGGTCCGCTGCTGGTGGAAGGCCAGCATCTCGGCCAGGCCGCCGCTCAACAGCAAATCCCCGCTCAGCACCCAGAAAGCGCTCCCGGTAATGGCTTCCTCCACTTCCTTCAGAGAGCCCCCCGTACCAAAAACAGTTTCCTTGATGAGGTGTTCCATCCCATAGGGTAGGGAGCCCACGGATTCAGCCACCCGTTCCCCCATGCCCGTATTCACGCAGACCACCAGCCGCCTGACCCCGGCCTCCGCCAAAGCCCGGGCCTGATAGTATAATAAGGGACGGTTGGCCAGGGGCAGCAGCACCTTGGGATAGGGCGCCAAGACACACCCGTGAAAAGTGGCTAAACCACCGGCTAGCACTACTGCGGTTTCGGGATTTTGGCTCATAAACGTTTATAGAACCATCCTGGAATGGGAAAGGTCCTGCGGTTGAGGATCAGTTCCACTCTGTCGCAACCGCCGGCGGTCAGTTTGGCCAACGCCGCGGCCACTACCTGAACCCGGGTGACCCCGGAATACACCGTGAGAAAGACCCGTTTGACGTGAGCCGCATAGAGCACCGATTCGGGGTAGAGATTAACCGGCGGACCGTCGATAATGATCAGGGAATAGACCTCAGCCAATCTATCCAGACGGTCCCTGAAGGCCGACGACTCCAGGGTGCTGACGTGATTGAGCGGGGCCACCCCCGCACCCATCACCTGCAAATTCGGAATGGAGGTGTTCCTCGCGGCGCTCTTCACGTCGATGCGATCGGCCAGGAAGTCCCCGAACCCATACAGCTCTCGCATCCCGAAGGCACCGCACACCAGCGGATGGGAAAAGTTGCCGTCAATGAGCAACACCGGCTGGTTCTGGACCTCGGCCGCCGCAATCGCCAGCCCTAAGGCCACGGTAGTGGCCCCTTCCCCCCGGCTGGCGGCACAGACCATGAGACTGTTTTGCCGGCTTTCCCCGGACGTTAATAAGAAATTATTATATATCCCCATGAAGACCTGTCGGACCTCGGGGCCATATAATATCTGGAGACTTTGATGATTGCTCTGAGCCGGGGAAAGATTCATGTTCGCCTCCACCACGGGGTGGAAATACTCTCCAGAGCCGCTTGGGACATTGTTAAGACTTTCCACATGATGCCCACCTGACTTTATCCTTTGTTCCCCTGATTTTGGGTTTTCTTAATCATTTCCACAATCAGTTGTAGACCTGATTTTTCCATCAGGAGATTCCTGAATCTTTCGGTTAGTTAATTATTGAGCCCCCGGGGCTTTGCCAAACGGGGCCAGGCCCCGGGGGGACTCACCCCCCGATGCCTTGCGCATCTGACCCCCTTCAAGCCACCCGCGTTGCACCCCCTACCCAGACGGTCCATGAGTCTCCTCAATGAAGTAATTGGTTTTCTGCCCAAGGACTCTTTGACTAATGATTTTCCGTCCCCCGCGGCGGTAGGTTTGGCTGCTTCTTAATGTATTCTTTTATTCTTTGCAAATTTCTCACATTTCACATAGCGTGCCATTCAGATAACTTACTAATTTCCTTAGATATTACTTGATTTTAGCAATTGTCCCGGGGCCTGAATGTTCAGATTTTAAAACGCTCATTTTGCGCGGCAATGATAATTTATTGTGATTTATTATTTATTTCAGATAGTTATTCTATATATCGCCCTTTCTCCCAATTGTCCAAAAATTTAAACAAGTATGGCGAGTTTTGACGATAACTTAATAAATTAATAATCAAAATAGCTTTTCATAAAATTAAATATTTAAACATGGTTTTAGATGAAATATTCGGGGATACTGGCTAAATGGCGGCTTGGGCAGGGACCCGTAAATCGCCATGACATATGCGGGGCGAGAAGATAAGCAGTTGAAAAGAAAGGACGATTGCCGCAACACTTGCTTATTGGCCCCTGCGGAACATGGCAGAAAAACCCTCCCCTGCAGCCAAAGACTTTTATGGCCTGGCCCTGCCGGGGAAAACTACCGCCAGACTTCCCCTCCCGTTGACGATCTGAAGTTCCATCCGCTCTGCCTCACCAAGTGCCGCCAGCCGGTTATCTTTGCCGGCGTGGCCGTTCGTTTACCGGAGCTCGTCCGGGAAATATCCACGCTCTTCAATCTTGACATCATCAAAGGTCACGTCTCCAAAGGTCGTATCCACCTGTTCGTGTCGGTTCCGCCGTGATTGCCGATGAGCAAATTGATGGGCCGTATTAAGAGGAAGATATCGCGGCAGATGGGGAGTGCATACCCTCGCTGGGCGGCAGAGTTCTGGGTCGCCATCTGTGGACCCGCAGGTATTTTGCGGCCTCATCCGGCAACGTCATTGATGCGGTGATCATGCAATATTGCGCCAAGCAAGACCTTGCAGAGCGTGCCCCCGCTGGCGACTTCACTGGGCTCCTGGCGCCGCTTGCCGGCGGCCGCTGTTTCAAGCCGCCAGTTTTAAATGATGGTAATTCACTTTTTAGTAAATTATAATAATTGACTTTTTACTAAATCATGATAAAATTATCAAGCATTTTTATAATCCAACCGATGGATTAAATCAAATGAGCGGTTGCGGCTTAAGAAATAATCCGCAAACTCTAAAACGCAACTGCGGCAGGGTAGCTTAACCGACCTGGTATTAGGTCCACTCAGGAAGGTAGTGATGAGTATAACGATCCTTTTGGCCGATCAACGCCAGAGCATGCGCCAGGGTTTACGGGCCCTGCTGGAAAAAGAGCCGGACGTCACCATGGTCGCTGAGGCCCGGGACAGCCAAACCCTGGTCCAGTTAGCCCGGGAACTCACGCCTCACGTCGTGGTCCTGGATGTCACCATGGCCGGCCGGCACGGCATCGACACCACCCGGGAAATCCTCGCCAACTCCCCCGGGGTCAAGGTCATCGCCTTATCCGTCCTGGCCGACCGCCGCCTGGCCTTGAATCTCCTCAAGGCCGGGGTCTCCGCCTACCTCCTGAAGGATCACGTCTTCGAGGAGCTGGTCCCCGCGCTCCATACGGTCCTGGCCAATAAAATCCATCTCAGTCCCGGCATCTCCGACCTGGTGCTCAAGGATTACGTGGAGGCGTTGCGGGACAGCGAGGCCCGCTTCCGCACCGTGTTTGAACAGGCCCCCTTCGGCATCGCCTTGACCGACCTGGAGGGCCGCTTGCTG